>JAINDL010000008.1 GCA_019931245.1 Bryobacteraceae bacterium CoA2 C42 | reverse complement strand
TGACGTAATAGACCACCACGTGGGCCGGCAAATCGCGCTCGCGGATGCTGGCGCGATTCGTTTCCTGCAGGATTTCGTGCACCTTCCCCGCGGGGAAGAACTTAGCGATGACGCCGAGGCTGATGTAGTCGGTGATCCGACTGCCAGCCGGCAACGAAGCGATCGTACGAGCCATTCCGAGGGCCTCCGGCCCTTGGAACAGAACAGCACCGAGATGTTCTAAGTGAACAGTATTGGGGCTAGCGGGCCGGCGTGTCCGTGCACGATTGACGGGTACGGGGGACAGGGATCGATGATTCCGATCCCGGCGGGTGACGGGCTGTGGGCGCCGGGGGGGACGTTCAGCCAGGTGTTTCCGATCCGGGTGACGAACCCGCAGCAGCGATTTACGTTTCTGGTGGATTTGATGGGACAGCAGGCGGGACCTTACACGGGAGGTTTGGCGCCGCCGAATTGATGGGTGGGGGAGGCGGTTGCCGCCGTCCGCGATTTTTGGTGAGGTAGAGGGGCGGGATCTTTTTAGAAACGCGCACAACGGACTCGCTTCGGCCCGGCGGGGTGGGCGAGTTCCTCGCCCGTTGGTGCCGCGCCGAAGCGGCCTGTGCGCTTCCGGGGAAGACCCGCCGCAGAGGAGGAGCCCCGTCGATGGCCGCCGTCGCCAGTCTGAAAGAGATTGCCGAACTGATTGGTTTTCATGTGAAGGAGACAGTGAACTACCTGGACACGGAAACCGGGGAGGCGGTGACTATTTCGCGGGAGGTGCTGTGCGCCGTCGAGGACGGGGAGGAGGAGGAAGATGTTTCCGGGTGGCCGGATGAGGAGTGGGAGGCGGCGGAGGCGATCCTGGCGACGAATCGCTACGTTCCGCTGCCGGGCTCCGAGGAGATTCCGGAGTGGCGGTGGATGAGCGAGTTTGCCGGGACGATGGAGAAACCGAGGCAACGAGAGGAGTTGTGCCGGGCGCTGAGCGGGCCGAAGGCGCACCGGCGGTTCCGGTCGGCCGTGCGTGGCCTGGGGGTGGAGCGGGCGTGGTTTGCCCAGCGGGACGCGGCGCTACGGCGCTTTGCGGCCGAGTGGCTGAGTGCGCGCGGCATCGCGTGGCGGGAATGAGGCTTAAAACGTCAGTTTGAGCGCGCCTTGCCAGGAGCGGGGCGGGTCCTGGCCGGTGATGGTGCCGAAGGCGCCGGAGGTGACGGAGGTATTGGGGTTGGCGAGGTTGGCGTAGTTGGCGACGTTGAAGGTTTCGGCGCGGAACTGGAGACGCCAGCGTTCGGTGATGAGGAAGTTTTTGATGAGGCCGAAGTCGATGCGGGCCTGGATGGGGCCGCGGATGCCGTTGAAGCGCAGGGGGAACTGGCGGAGGTTCGAGGCCAGTTGCAGGGCGTTGTTGCGCTCAAAGCCGGCGTTGAGATTGAACCACTGATCGACGCTGCGCTGGCCGCGGGGTAGGTTAACATTTTTGAGATCGCCGTTAAAGATGACGTTGCCGAAGCCGAGCGGGCCGCCGGACTGATACTGCATGGCGCCGTTCAACTGCCAGCCGCCGGCGATGCCGTTGAGCACGGGGTGCCAGGAGGCGCCCCAGTGGCGGCCCTTGCCGAAGGGGAGTTCCCAGATGCCGGAGCCGGTGAGGCGCTGGGTGCGGTCGAGGTCGGAGATAACTTCCGAGGGGCGGGGGTCCTGGGCGTTCAGCATCTCAACGGCCTGCATGTTCTTGGACCAGGTGTAGGAGAGTTGGGTGGTGAAGCCGCGGCTGAGGCGCTTCTCGACGCGCATCTGGAGGGAGTGATACCAGGCATAGCCGATGGGCTCATAGATATTAACAGCGCCGAATTGGGGGTAGGGGACGAGCAGCGAAGCCCGGCTGATGTTGGCGCCGAAGATGGGGTTGGTGCCGCGGAGGGGGTTGGGGAAGTTCTGGGCGAGGAAGTTGATGGTGTTCTGGTCGCGGACGGGGCTTTTGGCGAGGTACTGTTCGGGGAGGAAGTTGAGGTTGCGGAGGACGTTCAAGCGGGTGGAGCGGTTGCCGACGTAGGAGGCTTCGAGGAGGAAGCCGGCGACGAGGGTGCGTTGGAAGCCGAGGCTCCAGCGCTGGGCGTAGGGGTTCTTGCGACGGCTGGGGAAGGCGTTGACGCCCTGGCCGAGATTGGTCGCGAGGCCGCCGGCGGCGCCGAGGGGCTGGGTGAGTCCGTTGGGGAAGGGATTGGAGAGCGTGGCGAAATAGGTGAGGCCGTTATCGAGCGAGGCCTGGATGGGGGTGCTGAGGCTGAAGCCGGCGGGTTCGGTGTTGGTGTAGAGCGTGCCGAGGGGGGCGGTGTAGAAGCCATAGCCGGCGCGGAGAACGGTTTTGGGGTCGAACTGCCAGGCGAGGCCGAAGCGGGGCATGAGGTTGCCTTTGGCGGTTTCCCAGTAGCCGCGGGGGTTGCCGCCGGCGTTGACGAAGGTGAGGCCGCCGAGGACGCGGAACTGGCTCAGGGGGAGTTCGGGGATGGGGGCGGCGGCGTATTGGGCGCGGGCCTGGGCTTCGATGGGGTTGGGGGTGGTGGAGTCGAAGTTGCGGACAGCGCGGTTGTAGCGTTCGGTGGTGGCGGATTCGACTTCGTAGCGGAGGCCGAGGTTGAGGGTGAGTTTGCGGGAGAGTTTGTAGTCGTCCTGGAGGTAGAAGCCGTAGATGGAGTTGCGTTCGGCGTAGGAGGCGTTGACGCCCATGTTGCCGGCGGGGATGCCGAGGAGGAAGCTGGCGATTTCGCCGCCGACCTGGGGCGGGGCGGCGGTGTCGAGGGGGCCGCGGGTGAAGGTGGAGTTGAAGGAGAGGTCGGGGGAGGCGCCGTTGGGGAAGCGGTTGCGGTTTTCGCGGAGGTTGCGCCAGTCGAAGCCGAGGCGGAGGGTATGTTTCGAGCGGTTCCAGGTGAGGGTGGAGTTGAGGTTGTGGATGAGGGAGGCGGTGGTGCCGTCGCCGGACTCCCAGTTGGAGACGCCGGACCAGGGGGCGACGTTGGTGCGGGGGAAGGTGGCGACGGACTTGTCGATGGAGTTGACGAGGCTGGGGGCGAAGCCGAGACTGGCGAGGTCGAAGCCGCGGGACACGCGGCGTTCGGGGAACTCCTGCTGGGTGAGGCCGTAGCGGACGTTGAGGAGGAGATTGGGGTTGAGGACGTAGACGTCGTCGAAGGCGGCGCCGCGGTTGATGCGGTTGAGGATGATGCCGGTGATGTTATCGGGGCCGAAGAAGCGGTTTTTATCTTCCTGCCAGTAGTCGCGGTGGAGGCGGAAGAAGATGCGGTGGTTTTCCGAGAAGGCGTGGTCGATGCGGCCGATGTTGGTCCAGTAGGTTTCGAGGGCTTTGCCGGAGAGGAAGAAGTTGTTGCGGAAGTCGGAGGTGCCGGGTTGGTTGGGGGCGGGCCAGGCTTTGAGCATGTTCTGGGCGACGGGGTCGAGGCGGGAGGGGGGATGATGTTGCCGGGGAAGGGTTGGCGCTGGAAGCGGCCGCCGGCGACGGCGGCGGTGGAGCGGGGGTCGTAGACCTGGTTGTTGGCGTTGAGGCGGAGGAGGGGAGAGAGGTCGCCACGGCGCATTTCGGCGGTGGGGACGGTGGAGATCTGGCTGCCGACGTTGGGGTCGCCGAAGAGGTTGGCTTCAAAAGCGTAGAACCAGAAGGTGCGATTTTTGCCGGAGTAGAGTTTGGGGAGGGAGAGGGGGCCGCCGGCGGAGCCGCCGAAGCGGTTGTCCTGGTAGAGGGCGAGTTTCTGGCCGGCGCGGTTCTGGAAGATGGTGGGGGCGTCGAGTTTGGAGTGGCGGAGCCAGTGGTGGAGTTCGCCGTGGAGGTTGTTGGCGCCGGATTTGGTGGTGACGTTGACGTTGGAGCCGAGGGAGAAGCCGGCGGAGGCGTCGAAGGCGGAGGTTTGGACTTTGAATTCGGCAATGGCGGTTTGGGGCGGGGAGAAGGCAACGCGGGGGGCGGTGCCGTCGGAGTAGACGTTGACGACGCCGTCGATGGTGAAGTCGTTGTTGTTGTTGCCGGTGCCGTTGGTGCCGAACTGGCTGGGGGCGGCGTTGAAGGGAGCTTTGCGGAGGCGGAGGTTGGTGCCGTTGACGGTGCCGGGGGCGAGGTGGACGAGGTCCATGGCGTTGCCGGCGAACAGGGGGAGTTCTTCGATGCGGCGCTGGTCGATGACCTGGCCGAGGGTGACGTCGGCGGTATTGAGAAGCGGGGTTTCGGCTTTGACTTCGACGGATTCCGAGACCTGGCCGACTTTGAGTTCGAGGTCGAGGGCGACGATTTCGGTGGCGCGGACCTGGACGGCGGGGCGGAGGAGTTTGGAGAAGCCGGCGGCTTCGGCTTCGACGCGGTAGGAGCCGGGGTTGAGGTAGGGGGCGCGGTAGTCGCCGGCTTCGGTGGAGTTGGTGGAGGCGGTGAGTCCGGTAGCTTCGTTGATGACTTTGATGGCGGCTTTGGGGACGGGGGCGCCGGAGGCATCCGTGACGCGTCCGAGGATGGTGCCGCGGGGGTCCTGGGCGAAGGCGGCGAGGGCGAGGAGAGGGATAAGCGACAGCGTTTTCAGCACGATCCCTCGATTGTAGCCGAGTTGGGCGGGGATTCCGCGAACGGTGGGAGGCGTCGGGCGCGGCAAATAGTCTATTTGTCGATATATTTTATAGACTATTGTTGACAGACGGGAGAAAACACCGTATTCTCGATCTATGAACTCGGCTATTGGACAAGACCGTTCGTTTTTGCCTTTCGGCTCATTCTGCATCTGCTGTTGTTGTTAGTTTTTGGCCGCTACCCTTCCTTTTCTCTCTCCCTTTCCCAACCAAAACTTTCAAGGAGCGAACTTCTTATGCAGCGGGTATTCTTGTATCTTTTAGCGCTTCGGGCGCTGGCGCAGATTGATTCGGGGGCCATATCGGGGGTGGTACGGGATCCGTCCGGGGCGGCGATTCCGGGTGTGGCGGTGTTGGTGACGAACACGGCGTCGGGCATTGCGATGCGGTTAGAGACGAATGGCGCCGGGTTTTATTCGGCGCCGGCGTTGCGGCCCGGGGTTTACCGGTTGGAGGCGGGGAGGGTGGGGTTTGCGTCGGTGGTGCGGGAGCGGGTGGAACTGCGGGTACAGGATCGGTTGGAGATTAGTTTTGATCTGGCGGTGGCGGGTACGGTAACGGAGTTGACGATTTCGACTGAGGGACCGCGGCTAGAGTCCGAGTCGTCGTCGTTGGGGAACGTAGTGGGGAGCCGGACAATTCTTGATTTACCGTTAAACGGGCGGAACTTCAGCCGGCTGGCGACGTTGGGGGCGGGGACGCTGCCGGCCCCGAAGTCGTCGGAGCGGGATTCGTTTGTGGCTAACGGGGCGCGACCGGTGCAGAACAGTTATCTGCTCGATGGAGTGGAGAACAAGAACCGGATTGTGGGTTTTGACAACGGGACGGCGCAGACGATTCAACCGGTGCTCGATGCGATCCAGGAGTTCAAGGTGCAGACGAGTACGTATTCGGCCGAGTTTGGGCAATCGGCGGGTGGGGTGGTGAACGTTTCGCTACGGGCGGGGGCGAATGATCTGCACGGGAGCTTGTTTCATTTTCACCGGAACTCGGCGATTTCGGCGACGCCGTATTTTCAGCCGGTGCGGGGGGAGAAGCCGCAGTATTTGCAGAACCAGTTTGGGGCGACGCTGGGGGGGGCGGTGGTCAAGAACCGCACCTTTTACTTTGGAAGCTGGCAGAGTTCGCGGGAGCTAAGCGCGGCGCCGCAGATTGGCACGGTACCGGCGGCGGAGTTGCGGGCGGGGGATTTTGGGAGCCGGGCCGTTTTCGATCCGGACAGCACGCGGGCGAATCCCGGGGGAAGCGGATTTGTGCGCGACCCGTTTCCGGGTAACCGGATCCCGGCGGGGCGGTGGGACGCGGTGGCGGCGAAGGCAGCGCCGCTGTATCCGGCGCCGAATCTGCCCGGCGCGGTACGGAACCACTTTTACAACCCGAAGCAGAGGGTGTTGGGGGAGCAGGGGAATTTGCGGATGGATCACCAGGTGAATGACCGGAACTCGGTGTTTGGGCGGGTTTCGATCAGTGACGGGCGCAATACGCTGCCGACGCTGCTGCCGCCGCCGGCGAGTACGCCGGTGTTGGCGACGCCGACGGCGCAGTCGGTGGCGGGCAGCTACACGCGAATTCTGACGACGGCGGCGGTGAACGAGTTGCGGTTTGGCTTTATGCGGACGCGGCTGCAGCAGTCGACGCCGGCGGAGCGTCTGTTTGAGAGCTTTGGGATTCGGGGGGTGTTCGCGGACCCGAGTGTGAAGGGGCTGCCGACGTTTGGGGTTACGGGGTTGTCGACGCTGGGGACAACGGGTCCGGGGAATCTGCCGATCGGGGCGACGGGGTCGGGGAATCTGCCGATTGATAAGTGGGGGCGGGTGCTGCAGTTCACGGATACGCTGAACTGGGTGGTGGGCAAGCACACGCTGAAGTTTGGGGTAGATGTGCAGGAGGCGCGGTTGTTTGGGTTTGTGACGCTGCAGGCGCGTCCGGCGATCAACTTCACGGGGGTGTACTCGCAGAGTCCGCAGGCGCGGGGGAACACGGGATCGCCTTACGCGGATTTTCTGCTTGGTTATGCGGCGAACACGACGATATCGAACCGGCCGCGGAACGAGAGCCGGCAGCGGATAGTGCAGGGTTTTGCGCAGGATGACTGGAAGGTATCGGGGAAGCTGACGGTGAACGTGGGGGTTCGTTATGAATTGGCGCTGCCGTGGGTGGAGGTGAACAACCGGCAGGCCGGGTTGATTTTGGAGCAAGGACCGTTGTTTGGGAAGTTACTCCAGATTCAGGATCTGGCGAATACGGGTTACAACCGCTCGTTTATGAACACGGACTGGAACAATGTGGCGCCGCGGGTTGGTTTGGCGTATAAGGCGACGGGGCGGACGGTGGTGCGGTCGGCGTTTGGGGTTTTCTACGGGCGAGACGAGAACCTGGGGATCTCGCGGCGGATTACGAACAACCCGCCGTTTTTTGTACGGACGCAGATTGTGGGGGATCAGGTGACGCCGAACTTCATTCTGGCGCAGGGGTATCCGGCGGGGATATTGGAGCCGGCGCGGATGGTCAATCCGGAGGTGAATTCGGTGCCGAAGAATTCGCCGCTGCCGTACATTCTGCAGTGGAACTTCAATGTGCAGCAGGAGCTGCCGGGACGTTTCGTGCTGCAGGTGGGGTATACGGGGTCGGGCGGGAGGAAGCTGTACTATACGGCGAATGTGAACCAGCCGCCGGCGGGGCCGGGCAACGTGGATGCGCGCCGGCCGATACCGGGCTTTAGCGGTATTTTCAGCTGGGCGCCGGTGTTCCAGTCGAACTACAACGCCTTTACGACACAGGTGGACCGGCGCTTTGGGAACGGATTCAGCCTGCTGGCTTCCTACACCTATGGCCACTCGATTGATGACGGGCCGGCCAACAGCGAGACGAACGATCCGGCGCCGCAGGATGTGCGGAACTTTCGGGCGAACCGGGGCAATTCGAGTTTTGATATCCGCCAGCGGTTGGTGACGAGTTACAGTTATGAGCTGCCGTTTTCGCGGGGGAACCGGTGGCTTTCCGGCTGGCAGATTGCGGGGATCACAAGTTGGCAGACCGGATTGCCGTTCACGCCGGTGTTGAGCTTTGACCCTTCAAATACGGGAACGACGGCGCGGCCGCACCGGGTGGCGGACGGGAATCTGCCGGCGGGTGAGCGGACGATTGACCGCTGGTTTGACACGAACGCCTTTACGGCGCCGGCGTCATTTACGTGGGGCAACGGGGGGCGGAATTTTTTGCGGGGGCCGGGGCAGCTGAACTTTGACGCCGGGTTGTCGCGGGCCTTCCGGCTGACGGAGAAGGTGACGTTTTCTTTGCGGGCGGAGGCGTTTAATCTGCTGAACACTCCGCAGTTTGGGCTGCCGAACGCGACGATCGGGGTGGCGCAGGCGGGGGTGATTACGACGGTGCAGAATCCGGAGCGGCAGTTGCAGATGGCGCTGCGGCTGGCGTTTTAGGGAGGAGCAGATGCGATTTACCGGGTTGATTTTCGTGGTTTTGCCGTTGTGGGGGGGAGTGGATTTTGAGGGTAAAGTGCGGCCGATTCTGGTGGGGCGCTGCTATGCCTGCCATTCGGCCGCCACCAAGCCGGCGGGGTTTCTGCGCGTCGATGACCGAGCGGGATTCTTCCGGGGCGGTGATTCCGGGCCGGCGGTGGTGCCCGGTAAACCGGAGGCGAGCCTGCTGCTGCAGCGGATCGAACACGCCGACCCGCGCCGCCGGATGCCGCGGGAGAGCGCCGCGCTCTCCGCCGAGGAGATCGCGACGCTGAGGAGGTGGATTGCGGAAGGGGCGGTGTGGCCGGTGGAGACGCTGACGGTTGCGCCCGCCCGGAACACGGCCGGCTACCCGCAACTGCGGGCCAAGCATTGGGCGTTTCAGCCGGTGCAGAACCCGGCGCCGCCGGCCGTTACGAACCGCGGCTGGCCGGCCACCGCCATCGATCAGTTTCTGCTGGCCAAGCTCGAGCAGAAGCAGCTCAAACCCGTGGGGGATGCCGACCGGCTGACGCTGGTACGGAGAGTGACGTACGACCTGACGGGCCTGCCGCCCACGCCCGCGGAGGTGGATAGCTTCCTGGCGGACAAGTCCCCGCAGGCGTACGCTAAACTCGTCGACCGGCTGTTGGCTTCGCCGCGCTTTGGCGAACGGTGGGGACGCCATTGGCTTGACGTGGCACGCTACGGGGAGTCTTCGGGGCCTTCGCGCAACATTCCGTACCCGCACGCCTGGCGCTACCGGGACTATGTGCTCGATGCGGTGAACCGCGACGTTCCCTACAACCAGTTTCTACAGGAGCAGATTGCCGGAGGCCTGCTTCCCGCCGCGACACCGGCGGAACGGGATCGATTGCTCATCGCCACCGGCTTCCTCGCCCTGGGGCCGAAGGATGTCAATCAGCGATTCAAAGAGCGGTTCCAGATGGACAATGTCGCCGAACAGATCGACACCGTCACCCGATCGACCATCGCGCTGACCGTTTCCTGCGCGCGGTGCCATGACCATAAGTTCGATCCGATTCCGACGGCGGATTACTATGCCTTGGCCGGCATCTTTACGAGTACGGAGGATGCGGCGGGGGTGCGCAACAAGATGGGCGGCGCGGGCCTGGACTACTACGATCCGGCCCGGCTGCTCCGCCACTCGGCGTACCAGCCGAAAGCAGACCCCGCTACGCTTTCGCGTCTCGAGGCCGAACTGGCGACGGCGAAGGCGAAATGGGAGGCTATCCGGGGCACGCCGGAGGGCTTGAAGATCGCGGCCAACGGCCGCCCAACGCAGCAGCCCTTTCGCCTGCAGTACGAGAAGCTGCAGAAGGAGTGGCTGAGCCTGACCGATCACGGGACGCTGGGCTATGCGATTCATGGAGTGCGGGATGCTCAGCAGATCGCCGATACGAACATTCGCGTTCGGGGCGAAGCCGAACTGCTGGGGCCCGTGGCACCGCGTGGTTTTTTGACGGCGTTCGCGGTGCCGGGTGCGCCGCCGCTCAACCGGGCGCAGAGCGGCCGCAGGGAGCTGGCCCAGTGGCTGACCAGCGACCGGAACCCGCTGACGACGCGCGTGATGGTGAACCGGATTTGGCAGCACTTGTACGGAGAAGGCCTGGTGAAGACCGTGGATAACTTCGGGCTGACCGGAGACCGGCCCTCGCATCCGGAACTCCTGGACTATCTCGCCTCGCAGTTCCTGGCCGATGGGTGGTCGATCAAGAAGACGGTCCGCCGGCTGGTGCTGTCCCGCAGCTATCGTCTGGCTTCGACGAAGGTTTCCGAGAATGTGGCAGTGGATCCGGCGAACCGGCTGGTGTGGCGGCATGCGCCCCGCCGGCTGGATGCCGAGGAGGTTCGGGACTCGATTCTGCTCTCTTCGGGGCGGCTGCAACTCAACCCGCCGCCGGCCTCCGCGGTGCGAGCGCTAAGCATGATTGAGATGCGGGATAACGGGCCCGAGTCCCGCGCGATCATCGAACAAGCCGACGGGAGCCTGGCGCGGAGCGTCTACCTGCCGCTACTGCGCGGGGTGACACCCCGGGCGCTCGAAGCGTTCGACCCGGTAGCGCAGACGCTGGTGACCGGGCAGCGCGACGCGACCACGGTACCGACGCAGGCGCTGTTCCTGATGAACTCGACCTTCGTGCGGCAACAGTCGCTGGCGCTGGCCGGTGAGTTGCTCGCCGAGGGCGGCAGCGCGGCGGAGCGCATCCGGCGAGCGTACCGGAGGATTCTCAATCGCCTGCCGACGCCGCAGGAGCTTGACCGGGCGGCCAGCTTCGTTCCGGAGTATGCGGCGGCCTACCGCCCCCCGCCTCCGTTGTCCTTGACCTTGCCGGTAGCGGCTAAGCCGGCGGCGCCCCCCGCTGCGCCAGCCGACCCCGACAATGTCGACCGGACGGACAGCCGTCCGGCTGAACCCGAAATCCGACCCGCGAACGCCGAGGCGGCCGCGTGGATGAGCTTGGTGCAGGCGCTCTACGCGTCGGCTGAATTTCGTTTTGTTCTGTAAAGGAAATCGCCATGTTGCAAACTCTTTCCCTTCGTCGTCAGTTCTCCCGCCGGGCTCTGCTGCGGTCCGCCGGCGCGGGATTCGGCCATCTGGCTTTGTCGGGGCTGCTGGGAGCCGCCAACCAGCCTTTGGGCGTCAAGGCGCCGCACTTTCGGGCCAAGGCCAAGCGGGTGATCTTCCTGTTCATGGAGGGCGCGATCTCGACGCTCGACACGTTTGAGTACAAGCCCGCGCTGCAGGCCAACGCCGGCAAGACCGGACCCGGCGGAGGGACCATTACACCCTCGCGCTTCGCCTTCCAGCAATACGGCCAGTCGGGCGCCTGGTTTTCCGAGCTGATGCCGAACATTGCCAAGCATGCCGATGAGTTTTGCTTCGTCCGGGGCCTGCACACGGATACGCCGGCGCATCCGCAGGCCGTGGTGCAGTTGCACACGGGTTCGGCCAACGCGGCGCTGACGCGACCGAGCATGGGTTCGTGGCTGCTTTACGGGCTGGGCACGGAGAATCAGGATCTGCCAGGGTATGTGACGATCAACCCGCCGCCGAACTTCGGCGGGGCGGTGAACTACGGGAGCGCGTTTCTGCCGGCGCACTATCAGGGAACGCGGATCAGCGATGAGGGCTATCTGCCGAACCTGGAGGCTTCGGCCGCGGCGGACCTGCAGCGGCGTCAGCTGAATCTGATCCAGTCGATGAACGCGGGGCTGGCGAAGTCGGCGCAGGCGCCGGATCCGGTGGAGGGGATCATCGAGTCGTATGAGCTGGCTTTCCGGATGCAGGGAAAGGTGCCGGAGCTGTTGGACCTATCGAAGGAGCCGCAGGCGGTTTTGGATGCCTATGGGGTGAAGCCGGGTCCGGAGGGCTCGTTTGCGCGGCAGTGCCTGATGGCGCGGCGGCTATCGGAGGCCGGGGTGCGTTTCGTGGAGATCTGCCAGGGCGGGTGGGACCACCACACGAATCTGCACCAGGGGTTGATTGCCCGCAGCCGGGAGGTGGACCAGGCTACCGCCGCGCTGCTCGCTGATTTGAAGCAGCGGGGATTACTGGAAGATACGCTGGTTATTTTTGGTTCGGAGTTCGGACGGCTGCCGATGGCGCAGGGGTTTGACGGGCGCGACCACAACATTACGGGCTATTCGATGATTTTGGCCGGGGCTGGGGTGAAGAAGGGCTTCCGCTACGGCGCGACGGACGAGTTAGGGGTGAAGGCGGTGGAGGGCCGGATGCACATCAACGATCTGCATGCCACGTTGCTCGCGCTGCTTGGCCTTCACCATAAGCAGTTGACTTACCGGTACTCGGGCCGGGACTTCCGGTTGACCGATGTAGCGGGCGAGGTGCATATGGGCCTGATGGACCTTTAAAAGGGGCGGGCCGATGGACAGGCCTCAGGGCACAGGCGGCGGGCAGACAAGACGTAGTTGGCCATGTCATCGTTGCAGAAGGCGACCCAGGCGAAGCTTTCGGTGAATAGGGGGGCACCGGCGAAGGCGGCTAGGGGTACGGTGGGGCCGGGCGCGGAACCGCCAGATGCCGAGGGCGAACGCGAGAAGGCGGTGGCGAGGGGTGCAGCGAGGCGGAGCGGGAGGCCGAGGCGGTAGAGTTCGAACGGGAGCAGAACGAGCGCGGCCATGCCGATGGCGGGGGCCAGGAGCAGGGCGCGGAGGAGATTGCGATGTTGCCCGGCCGCTTGCAGGACGGCCCAGCCGGATGCCGTCCAGAAGGCGACGATGAGCAAGACGAGGAGAAAAGCCATTTAGGAGGGGATCCTTTCGACGGCGGCGGCGAGTTCCGGGGCCGTGAGGACGGCGAGGGCGCAGCGTTCGTCATTGATGCCGTAGGAGATGGCCCAGTCGGGCCCGGAGCGGGCGAGGCCGCTGGGGTAGAGGACCTGGCCGGCGTAAGGGTTCAATCGGGGCAGGCGGCGGCGGCAGCGGTAGGGATTAGGCAGGGGGAGGGGGCCGTTGGGGCGGTGGGTGACGCGGCCATCGGACCGGAAGCGCAGGAGGGCGGGCCAGTAGCGGAAGCCATCCGGGGCGAAGGCGACCGAATGGGTGACGCACCAGAAGCCATCGCTATCGGGGGCGGGCGGGGCGCCGCCGCGGAGGGGTCCGTAGGTGGCTTCGTAGCCGGCGTCGTCCCAGGCGAATTCGCCGGCGGGATGGAGGACGGTGTCGGGCCAGGCGAAGCGGAGGAGGCGCAGGGGTCGGGGGAAGTAGATGGCTTGGGCGGGGGAGGGGCCGAACAGCATCCAGTTTTTTTCGATGCGCTGGCGGGGGGCGGCGAGGGTGAGGGGCCGGGGCGGAGCGGCGGGGAGGAGGGTTTGGGGGTTCAGTTCCTGGAGGTATTGGGCGTTTTCGTCATCGCCCCAGCCGGTGTTCCAGTAGAGATAGAGACGGCCGGACCAGGAGTAGAGGCGGGGGTCGGCGAACCAGAGGGGTCGGGGGGGGGAGCTGGGGACGTGGTCGGACCAGGGGCCGGGGGAGCCGGGGAGGACGCGGAATTGGGCGTCGAGGCGGCAGAGGCCGATGCGGCGGATGCCATCGGCGAGGACGGCGCGGTAGGCGAGGAGGAAGCCGTCACCGTGGGCGAGAATGGCGGGGTTGAAGACGCGAAAAGGGGACGAGATTCTGGGGGAGAGCCATGTCGGGGGAAGTAAATCCACAGGGTCCCACTCGACGTAGCGCATCGCTATACATTACCGTAACCTTTTTGGTGTATGTACGCGGCCTCTCCCATCCAGGACATCAATCGGCAGAGCGAAGTGGAGCTGCGGCCGGCAGGATGGCACGCGCTTGAATCGGCAGGGGGGGGCGGGAGTTCCGGTGGGTGGAGAACGATGTCAGCTTCGTGCTGCCGAGGGCGGTACATCCTGTAGCGAAGGTTGACCTGGAACTGGAGGCGGGACCCGGGATGGGAGGGCTTTTTTTGAACTGACAGTGCGGGTCGGGGGCGACGAATCGATCGTGGCGGTGCAGGACCGGGTGCGGGTGAGGCTGTCGCTGCGGTTGTCCGCGCAGCAGCGCAGCCATTTCTTTCTGCACGCCGAGGGAGGAGGGTTTCCGTGTCCAAACGATAACCGGCAGCTGAGTTTCCGGGTTTTGTTCTGGCAACGCCCATGGATCTGGTGGATTTGCAGTCGGGAGTGGAGTTGCTGGGCGGGTGGGCCCCCTTAGAGACGGACGGGGGGCAGCGTCGGAGGGTGGCGGGCAACGGAGCCCTGTTCCGGGTGCACTGCCGGCGCGCGAGCCCGGTGCTCTGTGTGGAATTGGACCCGGGCGCCTTGCATTCGCCGGCCGGGCTGCGGATGGACGTTTTGGACGAGGAGGGCTGGCCAATGGCGACGACGGGGGTGAGTGGGCGGACGCTGGTGGGCCTGCGGCTGCCGCTGGACGCAGGTGTGACGCGAGAGCTTTCGCTCTGTTTTGAGTGGATTGGCCGTTTGGGCTGGCCGGTGGCCGGGGTGGGTGTTCTTTCGATCCGGCAAAATTGACGGTATCCTGGACTTCGGGCCACTGAACCCGCGATGACACACTTTTTCATTTTGCACCCCGGAGGGCTAGGCGACCTGGTACTGGCCGCACCTCTGCTGGCGGGATTGCCGGGCCGGGTGACGATAGCGATACGGGAGGAGTTTGGCGCGCTGCTGCCGCTGTTTCCCAAGCCGCCGGCGGAGTGGATTCCGCTGCCCGGGAACCCGCATACGGTAATCGGGAGTTGGCCGGGTGGGGCGGAGCGGGAGGCCGAGTTTGCGCGGCGAATGGGCGGACGGCCGATTGACGTATTGATTGACGCTTCGTTTCGGCCGACTTGGTTCAGCCCGGTGGTGCAGGGGCTGGCGGGGGTACCGGCGATTTCGGTGGCGGCGGCGGCGGGGCGGTACGAGCTGCCGCAGCCGGAGCGGTGGAGCCTGCCCGAGGAGTGGCGGGTGGCGGCGGTGGACTGGCTGGAAGGGCAGGGTTTGACGCCGGGGGAATACATCGTGTGCTTTCCGGGCGGGGCGCCGCAAGCGCTGGTGAAGCGCTGGCCGGCGGAGCGATTTGTGGAGCTGCTGCGGGGGCAGGAGCGGCCAGTGCTGCTGTTCGGGGACGAGAGTGAGCACCGGCTGCTGGCAGAGTTGGCACCGATGATGCCGGGTCCGGGGGCGTACTTTGCGGGGCGTCCGGCGGATTTGGCGCTGGGCGCGGCGCTGCTGGCGCTGGGGGCGGCTTACTGCGGCAATGATACGGGGCCGATGCATCTGGCGCAGGCGTACCGGGTGCCGGGGGTATCGTTTTTTGGTGGAGGAGGGGAATGGCCGCATTATGCGCCGTGGGCGCCGGGGTCGATTGGGCTGGTGCATCCGCTGCCGTGTTTTGGCTGCCGGTGGGAGTGCTGCCTGGGGCGCGGGTTGTGTGTGGAACTACTGCCGGTGGCGGCGGCGGCGGAGGCTTTGCGGGAGGCACTGGCCGCGCCGGACAGCCCGCCGGCGGTGCGGGCGTTCGATACACTGGAGCCGCTGGCGCGGCAGATCCTGGCTGATGCAGCGGCGGTGCACCGGGCTACGCAGGCGGACCGGGCGGCGGGGCAGGAGGTGATTGTGGGATTGCAGCGGGCGGCCGAGGAGAGGCTGACGCTGCTGGCGGCCAAGCACGAGGCGGCGGCGGAGCGGGGGCGGCGGTTGGAGCAATGGGAGCAGCGGTTGTCGGCGCTGTCGCCGCCGCTGGTGCGGGCGGTGCAGGTTGCGACGGGTTTGGGCGCGGGGAACATTGGGGACGAGTTGATGGCGCGGGCTTTCTGGAAGGCGCTGCCGGGGGCGGTGACGCTGGAGGTACCGTTGTTTGCCGATTCGGCCGTGCATCGCGACGAGTATCCGGCGCAGCACCGGTATCACGCGGTCGATTACAGCGGGGGGGAGGGGCACATTGCGCACTGGCCAGGGCTGCTGGCCGGGGCGACGCCGGTGGCAGGGGACGAGGGTTTGCATTTCCCGCTTGAGTTCCTGCGAACGCGGTTGCGGGCGTTTACCGAGCGGCGAATTGCGGTGGATGCGGTGGGGGTGGGGGTGGAGCCGCTGCGGACGGCGGAGGCGCGGGCGCTGTTTACCGAGGTGTTTGGGGCGGTGCGGTCGTGGACGGTGCGGTCGGAGCCATCGCGGGCGGCGTTGCTTGATTTGGGAGTGGCGGCGGAGCGGGTTCGGGTGGGGGCGGACTGGTCATGGCTGTACTCGCCGCAGCTCAAGGAAGAGTGGGCACGGCGGACGTGGCGGGAGGCGGGGGTGGATCTGGAGCGGCCGCTGGTGGTGGTGAACACGGTGAATATGCAGTGGCGGCATGCGACGACGGCGGTGCTGGCGGAGGCGCTGGACCGGGTGGCCGACCGGTTGGGGGCGCAGTTGGCATTTTTGGCCAACGACTACCGGGATGGTGACTTTTTTGACACGGCGGCCGGGGGCGACCTGGCGGCGTGCCTGCGGCACCGTCTGGTGTTTGCGCCGCGGCTCTACTACAGCGCCGATGAGGCGATTGCGCTGCTCTCGTGCGCGGCGGTGACGGTGGGGCAGCGTTACCATTTTCTGGTGCAGTCGGTGCTGGGCGGAACGGTGCCGGTGGCTATTGCGCGCGGGGCAAAGATCGCGGAGTTGGCCGGAGATTTGGGTTTGCTGTCGGCCGGGACGGTGACGGAACTCGATCCGTCTCACGCGGCGGCGGTTTGCGTACGGGCGTATGAGGAGCGGGAGGCGCTGCGTGGGCGATTGGCGGTGCGGCGGGCGGCGCTACGGGAGCGGGCGGCGAACAATTTCAGTTTTCTGCGGGAGTTAGAGCCGTATGCGTCAGTCTTTGCTTCTCGATGAGTGCCGCTGCGCTGCCCCGGGTTACCGTGGTGACTCCTTCGTTTAATCAGGCCGGGTTCCTTCGGGCGACGATTCAGAGCGTTCTGGCGCAGGATTATCCGAACCTGGAGTACCTGATTTCGGACGGCGGCTCGACGGGCGGGAAGGCGGCGATTGCGGCCGAATACGGCAGTCGGCTGCGGTTTCTCTCCCAGCCCGACCGGGGGCGGGCGCACACGATCAACAAGGGGTTCGGGATGGCGGCAGGGGAGGTGGTGGCGTGGCTAAATTCGGACGATGTGTACTTGCCGGGGGCGATTCGGCAGGTGGCGGCGTTGACGGAGAATCCGGCAGCGGGATTTGCGTACGGGGCGGGGTATCTGCCGGACGAGGGGGGCGATTACGAGCCGGTTTCCGCATACGCAGCCGTTTGATCTGTGGCGGCTGGTATGTTTGTCGGATTACCTTTTGCAGCAGACCTGTTTTTTTCGGCGGACGGCGGTGGGTCCGCTGCGGGAGTCGCTGCACTACGGGATGGACTGGGATATTCTGATTCGGCTCGGTGCGCGGTACCCGGCGGTGTATCTGCCGCGGTATTTGGCCTGTTTACGGGAGTACGGGGCGGCTGAAGCCGCTGGGGGCGGAGGTCTACGGGCTGGACACGTATTCGCAGATTGTGGAGCGGTGGGCGGCGGGGTTGCGGCGGGTATGCGTGGAACGAATTCAGGAGATTGTGGCGCATGGCCAGGGGCCTTATCCGGATAGCTGGGCGGGGCCGGAGTTGCATCTGATGCTCCACGCCGGAGAGGGGCAGGTGGTGTTGACCGGTATGGTGCCGGAGGCGGCCGCGGAGTTGGCGGGGCAGGAGTTGCGGGTGGAGATGAACGGGCGGCGGCGCGGGAGTTGGCGGGTGGAGGGCAGTTTCCGGCTGGCGATTCCTTGTTTGAGCGGGGCGGGGCCGGCGCGGGTGCGGGTGAAGGCGTCGCGGCATTTGACAACGGAGAATGATCCGCGGAAGCTGGCGTTTCTGTTCGGCAGCTTCGGTTGGGCAAGATCAGAAGTAGAGTTTCAGGCCTAACTGCACGATGCGGGGCATTTGGGCGGTGGCGGTGATGGTGCCGAAGGCGGTGCTTGACGGGGTGGTGTTGGGGGCCGAGAACTGGGTTTTGTTGAAGGCATTGATGAACTCGCAGCGGAACTCGAGCCAGGTCTTTTCGGTGAAGTAGGCGTTCTTGATGACGGAGAGATCCCAGTTGTCGAGCGCGGGGGCGCGGAAGAAGCCGAAGCGGGAGGAGAGGGAACGGAGGTTCGAGCCGAGTTGGCGGGAGGGGTTGCGCTCGATGCCGGCATCGACGTTGAACCAGCGGTAGATGGTGCGCTCGCCGGCCGGGAGGGTGAGGTTGCGGAGGTCGCCGGTGACGATGGCGTTGCCGAAGCCGAGCGCCTGGCCGGACTGGTATTGGTAGATGCCCTGGACCTGCCAGCCGCCGAGGAGGGCGTTGGCGGCCTTGGGCATATTGGCGAAGAACTGGCGCTGGCGGCCGAAGGGGAGTTCGTAGATGCCGCTCGCCACAAGGCGGTGGGTGCGGTCCTGATCGCTAATGACGCGTTCGGGGTTTTCGTCAACTTCGTTGAGGTAGCTGGTGGCTTCGATGAACTTGGACCAGGTGTAGGCGCCCATGAAGGTGAAGCCGGCGGAGAAGCGTTTTTCGAGGCGGGACTGGAGGGAGTGGTAGGTGGAACGGCCTTCGTTATTGACGGCGGAGACGCCGGTGAACTGGGGGAAGGGGCGGAGGAGTTGGCCGCGGCTGGTGTTGGCGGCGCCGAGTCCGGTGCCGGGGAGGTTGGGGAAGAAGGGGTTGGGGACCTGGCGGTTGAGGGCGTCGATGGTGGCTTGGTCGCGGACGGGGGAGGTGCTGAGGAAGCGAGCGGGGATGGCGTTCATCTGGCGGTTGATGCGGAGGTCGGCGGAGTCGGCGCCGACGTAGGCGAGTTCGAGGGCGAGGTCTTTGCGGAGTTCGCGCTGGAGGCTGAACTGCCAGCGGTGGGCGTAGGGGGTGCGAAGGCGTTCGTTGAAGTAGCTGACGCCCTGGCCGGCGAAGGTAAGGAGGCCCTGGGCCTGGCCGTTGGGGCGCTGGATGCCGGCGGGGTAGGGGTTGGCGGTGTTGGCGGCGAAGGTGAGGCCGTTGTCGACGCTGGTGACGAGTTGGGTGCGGCGGGAGAAGCCGGACTGGTTGACGGTTTGGCGGTCGAGATCGAAGAAGCGGCCGAAGCCGCCGCGGAGGGCGGTTTTGCGGTTGAGTTGGTAGGCGAAGCCGATGCGGGGGGAGAAGTTATTGCGGTCGGGGGTCCAGAGGCCGCGGGGCTGGCCGTCGGCGCCGGCGAAGGTGAGGCCGCCGCGGACACGGAAGTCGGCGGGGGCGAGGTCGGAGAGGGGGCTGCGGGCGTAGGCGGCGCGGGCGGCGGCTTCGAGGGGGCTGGCGGCGTCGGTGGCGAAGCCGCGGACGGTGCGGTTGAAGCGTTCGGTGGTGGCGAGGCCGAGTTCGTAGCGGACGCCGAGGGTGAGGGTGAACCGGGGGGAGATTTTCCAGTCGTCCTGGAAGTAGAGGCCGTGGACGAGGGCCTGCTGGGCGTAGTTGTCGTTGAAGTCGATGTAGCCGCCGGTGGGGAGGCCGAACAGGTAGCCGGCGAGGGACTGGCCCATGGGGGCGGCGGGGGAGGAGTCGAGGGGGCCGCGGGTCCAGTCGGTGTTGTAAGTGAAGTTGCCGGAGGCGAGACCGAGGTCGGTGCGGAAGTCCCGGTAGGAGCGGCCCTCATAGCCGTATTTGAGGGAGTGGTTGCGGACAATTTGCGTGACGTTGGCGGCGAGGGAGTGGATGTCGCGGGAGGCGCGGAAGGTGCCGCTGGGGCTGAGGGGGGAGTAGCCGGCGATGGCGATATTGGGGATGGCCATGGCTTTGGCGTCGATGGAGTTGACCTGGGTGACGAAGTTCGAGGAGAAGCCGAGGGAGGCGAGGTCGGCGCCGAGGCTGCGGGGGTCCTGGTTGTCGAAGTATTTGGTGTAGCTGTATCGGGTGTTGAGGAGGAGGGAGGGTTTGAAGATATAGACGTGGTCGGCGCCGAAGCCCATGTTGTTGCGGAAGTAGAGATTGCCGTAGGCTTCGTTGCGGTAGCGATTTTCGCCGATGGTGCGGCGGCGGTTGGCATCGCCGCGGACGAAGAAGCGGTTTTTGTCGCTGATGACGTGGTCGATGCGGCCGACGTGGCTCCAGAAGTCGTCGATGTCGGGGACGAGGATGGTGTAGTTATTGGAGCCGTCGGCGGTGCCGGGGAGGTTGGGTTCGGGGAAGTACTTGAGGAGATTCACGCCGACGGCGGAGAGGCGGCTGGCGGGGATGATATTGCCGGGCAGGGGCTGGCGGCTGAAGCGGCCGTTGGGGGCGGAGGCGATGGTAGAGGGGTCGTAGATCTGGTACTGCGGCCCGACGTTGAGGAGGGCGGCGAAGTTGCCGGAGCGCATGGCGGGGGTGGGTACGGAGGTGGTGATGGTTTCGCGGGGGAAGGTGTCTTTGATCTGTTCGTGGCCGTACATCCAGAAGGAGCGGTTGCGGCCGTTGTAGAGCTTGGGGAGAACGAGAGGGCCGCTGGCGCTGCCGCCGTAGCGGTTCTGGCGGACGATCGCGCGGGGCTGGCGGGAGAGGTTGTTGAAGAAGCTGTTGGCGTTGAGAACGGGGTTTTGGAAGAACTCGTAGAGCTGGCCGTGGAGGTTGTTGGTGCCGGCTTTGAGGGAGACGTTGATGACGGCGCCGGAGGCGAAGCCGTTGGCGGCGTCGAAGGTGGCGGTTTGGATTTTGAACTCTTCGACGACGCCGGCGGGTGGGATGTAGGCGACGTTGCCGCCGCCGCCGGTGGTATTGGGGGCGCCGTCGAGGGTGAATTCGTGGGTGCCGGAGCGGTTGCCGGAGATGGCGACGGCGGAGGGGGAGGCGTTGTCGAAGGGGCGGGACCAGCCGCCGGTGGAGAGGTTCATGACGCCGGGACTGAGGCTGGTGAGCATGATGGGGTTGCCGTCTTTGAGGGGGAGGTCGAGGACGCGGCGCTGGTCGATGACGGTGCCGAGCGAGGCGGAGGCGGCGTCGACGAGGGGGGCGTCGGCAGAGACGGAGACGGTTTCGGCGAGGCTGCCGACTTCGAGGGAGACGTTGAGGGTGATGCGGTCGTTGACCTGGACGCCGACGCCGCGCTGGACCCATTTTTTGAAGCCCTGGGCTTCGACGGTAACTTCGTAAGTGCCGGGGGCGAGGAAGGGGAGGAGGAAGTCGCCGGAGTTACTGGTGGTGACGGCGGTGCTGATGTTAGTCGCGCGGTTGGTGGCGCGGACGGAGATGGAGGCGACGGTGGCGCCGGAGGGGTCGGTGACGCGGCCCTGGATTTGGCCGCGGGAGTCCTGGGCGGGAAGAGAGACGGGAAGCAGAAGCAGCAGAGTAAGTAGGCAGGGCCGCATGGTGGGGCATTGCATCACAGCCCGGTCGGCGAGTCAAGCTTGCGGAAACAGGGTGTTGGGGATGCGGCGGCCTTCGCGGAGGGACCGATTGGCCAGTTGGACGACGAGGGCGGCCTGAGCGCCAAGGGCCATGGGCGCGGTGGGGCGCTGGCGGGTGCGGACGCAGGCGAGGAAGTTTTGCACGTGCAGGTCGGTGGCCCAGCCGAAGCCGCGGGCGCTTTTGCGTTCGAGAATGGGCTTGTCTTCGCAAGACCTCGCGGCCGATGTCGAGGCGGGCATTGTCGCCATCGGCCTGGTTTAACTGGTCGTTGCGGCTCTGGTACTTTTTCGGAACCGCGCACAACGGACTCGCTTCGGCCCGGCGGGAGGGGCGCGTTCCTCGCCCGTTGGTGCCGGGCCCGCGCGGCCTGTGCGCTTCATGGCGGCGTAATTGACGGTGAAGGTGGCCAGGAAGCCTTCCGGATACTCGGCGCTGACGACGACGCAATCGGGCTGGTCGACGCCGGGGCGCAGGGGCGGGAGCGCGGAGGCGGTGACGGCGCGGACGAAGCCGGCGCCGAGGATCATCTGGATGCCGTCGAAGGCGTGGGCGCCCTGGTCGGCGACGATGCCGCCGGCGTAGTCCTGGTAGAAGCGCCAGGCGCGGAAGCGGTTCGGGTCGAAGGGGCGCCGTTCGGCCGGGCCCTGCCAGGCCTCCCAGTCGAGATTGCCGTCGAGTTTGGTGGCGGGGACGGCGTTGAGATGGTTGTTGAGCCACCAACTGCGCACCATGCGGACCTGGCCGAGGGTGCCGGCGGCGACGACGCCGCGGGCCTCCTGGTAGAGGTCGTAAGACCGGCGCTGCATGCCGACCTGGATGATCTGCTTCGATCGTTTTTCGGCTTCGACGAGTTCGCGGGCCTCCTGCGGGGTGCGGCAGAGCGGTTTTTCGACATAGACGTCCTTGCCGGCGGCGAGGGCGTCGAGGATCATGCGGTGGTGCCAGTGTTCGGGGGTGGCGATGAGGACGGCGTCGAGGGTGCGGTCGGCGAGGAGGTCGCGGTAGTCGCGGTAGGCTTTGGCGCCTTTGGCGAGCGAGAGCGCGCGTTCGAGATTGGGTTCGTAGACGTCGGAGATGGCGCCGACGGCGAGGGCGGGATCCTTCTGGAACACGCCCATGACGAAGGTGCCGCGGCTGCCGCTGCCGATGACGCCGAGGCGGATCTGGTTGGCCGGCGCAGAGGCCAGCAGCGCGCCGCCGAGGAAGGTTCTGCGCTCCCTAACGCGACGATGATACCGTAGTATTCGCGATGAAAGCACTGCTGTTGAAAGAGTATTTGAACCTGGAAGTGACGGACTTCCCTGAGCCGGAGTTAGGTCCGGAGGACGTATTGATTCGCGTGGGCGCCTGCGGCATCTGCGGCAGCGATGTCCATGGCTGGGACGGGAGTTCCGGCCGGCGGATTCCGCCGCTGGTGATGGGCCACGAGGCCGCCGGCTCGATTGCCAAGGTGGGCGCGTCGGTGACGCAGTGGAAGGTGGGCGACCGGGTGACGTTTGATTCGACCGTCTCCTGCGGCAAGTGCCACTTCTGCCGGGCGGGCCAGGTGAACCTGTGCGATAACCGGATGGTGTTGGGCGTCTCCTGCGGTGACTACCGCCGGCACGGCGCGTTTGCCGAGTTCGTGGCGGTGCCGCAGCATATTCTTTACGGGCTTCCGGACGAGGTGAGCTTTGAACACGCCGCGTTGATTGAGGCGATTTCGATCGGGGTGCACGCGGTACGCTTGACCCCGATTGAGCTGGGCGATACGGCGGTGATTGTGGGCGCGGGCATGATTGGCTCGCTGACACTGCAGGCGGCCAAGGTGGCCGGCTGCGCGCGGGTGTTCGCCGTGGACACGAACAACGAGAAGCTGGCGATGGCCAAGCGGCTGGGCGCGACCGAGACCTTCAATCCGCTCGAATGCGACGTGAAGGCCGAGATTTTGAAGCGGACGCAGGGCCGGGGCGCGGACGTGGCGCTTGAATGCGTGGGCGCGACCGACCCGATCAAGACCGCCATTGCGTGCGTGCGGAAGGGCGGGGCGGTGACGCTGGTCGGCAATATTACGCCGAACATTGAGCTGCCGCTGCAGCAGGTGGTGACGCGCGAGATCCGTCTGCAGGGCACGTGCGGCTCTTCGGGCGAGTATCCGGCCTGCATTGAGTTACTCGCCAGCGGCATGATTCAGGTGGATCCGATCATCTCGGCCAAGATCACGCTGGACGAGTCGCCTTCCTACTTCAAACGGCTCTATGACGCGGAGCCGGGCTTGATGAAAGTGATCGTTCAGCCCTAGCGGAGTAACCCGGGCGTTGGCACGGCGACATCCACCCGCAGTTCTTTGAGGCGGCGGGTGCGCATCTCGCCGAGCCATTGCCAGTTGTAGGGTTTAGCGAGGTCGATGGTGGCCGTGGCGGCGGAGCCGATTTCGCGCGCCTGCGAGAGGCGTTCGCCGCCGGGGTCCATGATGTACGTGGGGTGATTGTAGCCGCTCGTGACGAGGAAGACGCCGTTTTCAATGGCGCGGGCCTTGGCGAGGTTTTCATCGCCGCCCCAGATGGGCATGAGGATCATGTCGGCGCCCTGGTTGGCGAGGGCGCGGGCGGGTTCGGCGAAGAAGACGTCGTAGCAGATCATGAGGCCGACCTTGCCGAAGTCGGTTGGGAAGACGGGGTAGTGGGTGCCCGGGGTGAGCCCCTTTTCAACCTCTTCGCGGGGGAGGTAGACTTTGCGGTACTTGCCGACGAGTTCGCCCTGGCGGTCGAGGAGGACGGCGGTGTTATAGAGCACGTGGCCCTCTTGCTCATAGATGCCGGCGGCGATGTAGGCCTTGCGGGCTTTGGCGACTTCGCTGAGGGCGCGCGTGGTGGGGCCGGGGATGGGTTCGGCGACCTCCTGATAGCTCTTGCCGGTGCCGACGACGGTGATGCCTTCCGGCAGCAGGATCACGTCGGCGTTGGCGGGGACGGATTTGGCGATCGCGGCGAGGAAGAGGCGGATGTTCTCTTCGCGGCCCGTGGAGGTCTGGGGCCGGAAGTTGACCGTGGCGACGTTCACCTTGCGAGCGGGCGGGGCGGGGATGCGTTCAAGCGAAATATCGTCCCACCAGACGGTGCCCTGCGGGGCGTTGGCCAGGAAGAGTTCGACATAAACCGAGGCCGTGCCGGCCGGGGCCTGGGCTTCGGACTGGAGTTCGCTCCATTCACCCTGGGGCTGGGTCCAGGGGACGTAGGCTGGTTCGCCGGAGCGTTTGCCGGCGGCGTTCTGCCAGTCGAGGCGGGCGACGATCTGCCAGTTTTCGGCGGCCACGCTTTCGGCTTTGTAGAAGGCGCGGAGCCGGAGCCAATCGCCGCCCTGGAGGCCGGTGACATGCTTGCGCCAGCCGCCGTAGGCCGCCACGTTGCTCTGGCCGTTGACGGCGAGCGAGCCGCGGCCGCCGCGGCTGACCTGGGTATCGACAAAGGTCCGGGGCATCGACTCCGGACGGTGGCTCCAGGCCGACCAACCGGCGGGCGCGGCTTCAAAGGCGGACTGCCGGAGGAGGACTTCGGCGTAGGCGGGCAGGAGCAGCGAGAAGAGCAAGGCCAGGCGCATCTTTCTTACCCTACCAGTTGGTTAACGAGCCGTCGGGCCGGCGCAGCATGGGGGTGAGCTGGTAGGCCTCGGTGTAGTTGCCGATCTGCTGGAGTTGCGTGGTGTCGACTTCGACGCCGAGGCCAAGGCGTTCGTTGGGCCAGAGCTTGCCGTTGCGGAGGTCGTAGTGGGTTTTCAGGTAAGGCCACGGGCGCGTGCCGCCCATCACCATTTCCATGAGCGCGGGGCCGGAGAAGACGGCGCAGCAGTGGACCATGGCGGCTTCCGAGATGGGGCCGGTGAAGTGGGGGACGAGGCCGACGTAGTGGGTTTCGCACATGGCGGCGATTTTTTGGAACTCGGTGATGCCGCCGACGTTGGGGATGGTGGCGCGGGCGTAGTCGATGAGGTGGTTTTCGATCAGCTCGTTCCATTCCCACTTGGGGCCGAACTGTTCGCCGACGGCGATGGGGACGCGGACCTGGCCGCGGAGCTTGCGGTAGACGCCGGGATTTTCGCTGCGGACGAGGTCTTCGACGAAGTAGGGGCGGAGCGGTTCGATTTTGTTGGCGAGGGTGACGGCGTCGGGGAAGTCGAGTTCGGTGTGGAAGTCGATGCACCAGCCGCCGTCGCGGCCGACGCCTTCGCGGACCTGTTCGCAGAGGGCGGCGACGCGGTTGACGGTTTCAAAGCGGTCCATGACCTGGCCGCGGGTATCGGTAGAGATGCGGTAGGCGCGGAAGCCGGCGTCGATGCAGGCTTTGGCGACCTCTTTCGGGGTGCCCTGGGCGGGGAAGCCGGTGGAGTAGCATTCGACATAGTCGCGGGACTGACCGCCGAGGAGCTGGTAGAGAGGGACGCCGAGGGCTTTGGCTTTGAGGTCCCAGAGGGCGACGTCGAGGGCGCCGAGGGCGTGGACTTTTTCGCGGCCGGCGGGGTAGAAGTACGACCGGAACATGGACTGCCAGAGGCGGTCGGTGCGGAAGGGGTCCTGGCCGATGAGGAGGCCGGCGCACTGCTCCATGACGTCGGGGGCGCCGCCTTCGCCGACGCCGATGAGGCCCGTGTCGGTTTCAACAAGGACGACGTTGGTGCTTTGGTTGAAGAGGGGCTGGCGGGTGTTGGGCCGTCCGGCGGCGTCGGTGGGGGTTTTATAGTAGCGGATCCGGGTGATCTTGGCTATGGGGAGGCCGAGGGCGTCCGCGCGGGTGGCCCAGGAGGCGGCGCCGGCGCTGAGGCAGGCCTGGAAGAATGCTCGACGGTTCATACTCGCGTTCAGCATAGCAGGCCCGGGAAATAAAAAAGCGACCCGGTGGGGTCGCTTTGAAAATGTGGTGGCCAGGGAGGGACTTGAACCCCCGACACGCGGATTTTCAGTCCGCTGCTCTACCAACTGAGCTACCTGGCCACTACCTCTCTAAGCTATCACTTCTGTAACGCTGCGAGCAACTCTCCGGTGGTCTTTTCGACGTCGGCGTGGAGGCTGTTGCCGTGCGAGTCCATGGTGACGATGGCGACAAAACCGTCGGCTTCTAGGTGCCACATGGCTTCGGGGATGCCGAGTTCGAGCCAGTGGACGGCTTTGACCTTCTTGAGGGTGCGGGCGTAGAACTGGGCCGCGCCGCCGATGCCGTTCAGATAAACGGCGCCGCACTCCTGCAGGCCTTTCGAGGTCTTCGCGCCCATGCCGCCCTTGCCGATGACGGCGCGGACGCCGTAGCGGCGGAGGACTTCGGCCTGGTAGGGTTCTTCGCGGCTGGAGGTGGTGGGGCCGGCGGCCTTGACCACCCACTGTTCGCCGTTTTTGAGCATGACGGGGCCGCAGTGGTAGAGGATCTGGCCGTCGAGGCTGACCGGGGGCGGTTCGTTCATCAGGCGGGCGTGGACGGCGTCGCGGCCGGTGTAGAGGTCGCCACGGATGATAACAACGTCGCCGACGCGGAGGCTGCGCATCTGGGCTTCGGTGAGGGGGGGCGTGAGGGTGACCTCGCGGCCGGTGAGGGGGAAGCCGTCCATGCGGGAGAGCTTTTCGACGGGGCGTTCGGGATCGCGGTAGAGCCAATGGTTGATGGCGCCGGTTTGGGCGTCGAGACGGACGCCGAGGCGGCGGTAGGCCCAGCAGTCATAAGCAACCGAGACGAAGAAGCTGGCTGGCAGGCGGTTGGCGGCCATGACCTTGCAGCCGATGAGCGAGACGTTGCCGCCGAAGCCCATCGGGCCGACGCCGATCTTGTTGGCCTCTTCCATCACCTCGGCTTCGAGCTTGGCGAGGACCGGGTCGGGGTTGACGTCGTCGAGTTCGCGGAACAGTTCGTGCTTGGCGAGGTAGTAGCCGTGGGCGCGGTCGCTGCCGATGCAGACGCCGATGGCGCCGGGGGCGCAGCCCTGGCCCTGGGCCTGCCAGACGGCGTGGAGCAGGCACTTCTTCACGCCTTCGAGATTGCGGCCGGCCTTGCCGAGGTGTTCGAGTTCGGTGGGCAGCGAGTACTGAATGTTCTTGTTTTCGCAGCCGCCGCCTTTGAGGATGAGCTTGACTTCGATGTCGTCCTGCTCCCACTGTTCCCAATGAATGACGGGGGTTTCGACGCCGAGATTGTCGCCCGAGTTGGCGCCGGTGAGGGAGTCGACGGAGTTGGGGCGGAGTTTGCCGCGGCGGGTGGCTTCGGCGACGGCGGCTTTGATGGCCTTTTTGATGGCGATCTGGCTGACGCCGACCGGGGTATGCACGACGAAGGTGGGCATGCCGGTGTCCTGGCAGATGGGGCCTTCGTCCTCGGCCGCCATGTCGATGTTGTTGGCGATGATGTTGAGGGCTTGCGCGGCCTGGGTGCCGGGCTTCTCGTCATCGAGGGCCACGCCCATGGCGTGGCGGACATCGGGCGGCAGGTTGGTGGCCGTCTGCGTAATCAGTTCAATCAGGCTGGATTCGAGGAATTGCATACCAGCCCCGATTCTATCAAGGCAGGCGGATTTTCACCTGCGCGGTGAGGCCGGGTTTGACGAGCGGATTGGGGTTTTGGAAGAGGACGATGGCGCGGCCGTCGGCGACGCGGGCCAGTTCGCCGTTCATCGGCTCGTTGCCCATTTCGGTGAGGAAGACCAGGGCCGGGGCGCCTTCTTTCAACTTTGCCTGTTGGGCCGCGTTGATCTCGACGACGACCTGGAGGTTGCCGAGGTCGGTGGCGATTTCAAACAGGTCGTCTTCGCCGAGTTGGATTTCGACGCCGGCGTCGCCTTTGCGTTTGAGGATGATGCCGTCGACGGGGGCGTGGACCTGGGTGGCCTGGAGGTTGGCTTCGGCGGCTTCGAGGTCGGTGTTGCGCTCGTCGAGGGATTTCCTGGTGGCGTCGATGTCGCGGGTGAGGTCGGTGATGCGGCCTTCGGCGACCTGCTGGCGGGCGGTGGTGGTTTCGAGGTCGGCGCGGGCGTTTTCGAACTCTTTTTGGGCTTTTTCGAAGGTGAGGCGGGGGGTGGCGCCCTGCTGGTTGAGCATGGACTGGCGCTGGTAGGCGCGGTCGGCGCGCGCGTAGTCGTCCTTGATGCGGGCCACTTCGGCGCGGCCGCGGGAGACTTCGAGGCGGGCGGCGAGCATCTGGCTTTCGAGCTGGTTGAGGCGTTCCTGGGTTTTGTCGGCGCGCTCTTTGGCCTGGTCGCGTTCGGTGGACAGGGTGGGATTGTTGAGGCGGGCGACGAGTTGGCCTTCGTAGACCTCTTCGCCTTCGTTGACGAGGTACTCTTCGACGGTGCCGCTCGAGGGGGCCTTGACGGCGACGACGTTGCGGGCTTCGATTTTGCCGGTGAGGCTGAGGTCGCCCGAGAGTTCGACCGGTGGCGGCGGCGGGGCGACGGCGGCGGTTTGGGCCTGCTGCCGGCGCCAGAGGGTAATGGCCCCGGCGGCGATCGCGAGCAGGATGAGGCAACCTCCGAACAAGAGCCATTTTCCGCGCATGCTTTGAGTCTAGCGTAGCGGTGCTAGAGTAGCCCCATGAAGGTCCGGCGCGTGGGTGCACTGACGGCTCTGTTCTTTCGGTCGGGGAGCCTGACGCTGGGGGGCGGGTCGTCGATTCAGGCGGTGCTGCAGCGGGAGATGGTGGAGCGGCGGAGGTGGCTCAGCGAGGCGGAGTTTGGGCTGATCTATGGCCTGGCGCGGTTCACGCCGGGGACGAATGTGCTGGCGTGCACGGCGGCGCTGGGGTGGCGGTTGGGGGGCTGGGCGGCCGCGGTGGCGGGGGTGGCGGCGGTTTCGGTGCCGGCATCGCTGGTGGTGGTGGGGCTGGTGAACGGGTATGGGCGGGTGCGGGCGGTGGCGTGGGTGGCCGCGGCGGTGGGCGGGGCTTTGGCGGCGGTGGCGGCGTTGATCGCGGTGAGCGCAGCCAAGCTGGTGCGGCCCTATGCGAGGCAGGGGCGGTGGGTGCGGATGGGGGTGTTGACGGGGGGCGCGGCGGTGGCGCTGGGGGCGGGG
Source organism: Bryobacteraceae bacterium CoA2 C42 (assembly GCA_019931245.1). GTDB lineage: Bacteria > Acidobacteriota > Terriglobia > Bryobacterales > Bryobacteraceae. The sequence continues at coordinate 412 of JAINDL010000008.1, read as the reverse complement.
TGGCTGTCGCCGGTCGCGATTCTGGTGGTGGCGGTAGGGGTCGGGTTGGCGCTGGACCGGATGGGGGTGGCATGAACTTGGTGGTGCTGTATCTTTTGCTGGTGAAGGCGACGCTGCTGAGTTTCAGCGGGATGACGTCGCTTGCGGTGGCGCGGCAGGATCTGGTGGTGGAGCGCCGTCTGCTGACCGATGCGGAATTGACGACGGCGGTGGCGGCGGGGCGTCTGGCGCCGGGGCCGAACGGGATCTATCTGGTGGCGATTGGCTACCATCTGGCGGGATATCCCGGGGCGGCGATGGGATGGCTGGCGCTGGTGACGCCGGCTTTTTTGAGTATTCCGCTGGTGGGGTGGCTGGGGCGGCACCGGGAGCATCCGGTGGGTCAGCGGGTGCTCGATTCGGTGCTGCTGGC
>JAINDL010000150.1 GCA_019931245.1 Bryobacteraceae bacterium CoA2 C42 | reverse complement strand
CGATACCCATTAAAGGACTTATGAGCCTGCGGCGGGGGTGATGAACCAACGCTCGCCGTGCCGTGCCACGTGGCAATGGGTGTTTTCGACGTGGTCAACTTTATCCGAGCACAAGTGGTCAACTTTTGGTTAGCGCCGAAGCGCGAGACTTGGCCCTCTGGCAAAAGAAGACCCGGCTCAAGCCGCAGGATGTGGATCAGGAGATCAAACTCGACCTCCGCTCCGAAGCGGGGCTGCTCAAGTCCACGCTCTTGCACCGGCTGAGTCTGATCAACGTGCCGTGGGGCAAACTGTCGGATGCTCAGTCCAGCCGTGGCACTTTCCGCGAGACCTGGATTTTGCGGTGGCAACCGGAGTACTCGGTCGCCTTGGCTGAAGCTCTTGTGCACGGTGTCACCATTGATCAGGCGGCCGGCAACGCCGCGCTCCAGCGGGCGCGTGAAACCGCCTCCGTCACCGAACTCGCCTCGCTCATCCAGAGCACACTCGTCGCCGATCTGCCCGAAACGGCCACCGCCTGCATCGAGCTACTGCAGGCCGTCGCGGTCAGTTCGAGCGACCTGACGGATCTGATGCAATCGGTGGCGCCGCTTGCCGGCGTGCTCCGCTACGGAACGGCCCGGCGCGTGCCGGAGGAGACGTTACGCTCGTTGATCCGCTCGATGAGCGTCGAGATCAACGCGGGCGTCCGGCTGGCGTCGCGCAGCCTGGACGAGGAGGCCACCACCGCGCGCATCCGGGCCATGGAAGTCTTCGATGATGCCCTCGCTTTGTTTGGTGACGATGTCCTCACGGCCACTTGGTGCCGCGAGCTAGGCCACATCGTCGAGGACGACCTGGCGACACCGGGCATCGTGGGCCTTTGCCTGCGGCGCCTGCACGACAGACGCGATTGGGATTTGGATAAGGTATCCGTCGAGTTCGTGCGGCATACCGGCTCGGGCGACCCGCAGAGCGCCGGGCAGTTTCTCGAGGCTTTCCTCCGGGGAGGAGCGGACGTCATCTTGCAGGATCCGGCGCTGCTGCAACTGCTCGACAACTGGATTTGCGAACTCGACGATACGAGCTTCACCGACACACTGCCCCTGCTGCGCCGCAGTTTCTCGGACTTGGAGTCTGGCGGCCGCCGGCGGATTCTGACCAAACTCCGCCAGCCTTTGCAGCACACAGAGACGGTGTTGCCCGCCACCGGCGAAGACCCGGGAGAAGCGGCATTCGAGGCAGCGCTTCCGCTGCTCTACCAGATTCTCGGACTAGGAGGCCGCCCATGAACTCACCAAACGAACGCTGGCGGCGGTGGCAACTCACGCTCGGCGAAGAGGACGAAAAGCACGGCCTGACGGACCGGGACCGCCGGATGAATGCTGCGCTTTCAGCGCTCTACAACCGCGGCCCGGACAGCCGGCGCGGCGGTCTCGGAGCATCAGCGCCGCGAGTGGCCAAGTGGCTGGGCGACATACGCGAGTTCTTCCCAGCGCCGCTGGTTCAGATCGTGCAGAAGGACGCCCTGGAGAGACTCAATCTGAAGGCGCTCATGTTCGAACCCGAGTTGCTCGAGACGTTCGAAGCCGACATCCATTTGGTGGCTGATCTGATTGCTTTACGTTCGGCGATTCCGGGCAAGACGCTGGAAACCGCGCGGCAAGTCGTACGGAAGGTCGTTGATGACTTGATGAAGCGCTTGGCCCGCACGACCCGGGAGACACTGCGCGGCGCGCTCAACCGTTCTCAGCGTACGCGCCGCCCCCGCCACGCCGATATCGATTGGCGCCGGACGATCGAGCGGAACCTTCGTCTCTATCAGCCGCGGTACGGTTCGATTGTGCCGGAGACCCTCATCGGCCACACGCGGCGGGCGAAGACCCGCGCCGAATTGGACCACGTTGTGCTCTGTGTCGACCAGTCAGGATCGATGGCCGAATCCGTCGTCTACTCCTCGATCTTCGCTGCAGTACTGGCCTCGGTGCCTGGGCTGTCGACAAAGCTGGTCTGTTTTGACACCTCGATCGTTGATCTCACCGAGCAACTGGCCGACCCGGTCGAGGTTCTGTTCGGTGTGCAATTGGGCGGCGGCACGGACATCAACGCGGCGCTGGCCTACTGCGAGAGACTCGTGGAGAATCCGGCGAAAACCCATCTGATTCTCATCACCGATCTATTTGAAGGCGGCGATGCCGCCCAGATGCTCACCCGGGCCGCGGCGCTGAAGCAGAAGGGCGTTAACCTGATCGTCCTCCTGGCGTTGTCAGACTCCGGTCATCCCTCCTACGACACCAATCACGCCGGACTCATCGCCAGTCTGGGTTGCCCTGTGTTTGCCTGCACCCCTGACCAGTTCCCGCCCTTGATGGCAGCGGCCTTAACGGGCAAAGATCTGCGTGAGTGGGCGGCAATCGAGGAGATCGCGCTGATCAGAGGCCAGTAGGATTGGTAGCAGCGAGCAATCGCCGGGCGATAGATTTGAGGAGTGTCCGTTACCAAGCACCGATCACCGAATCACGTCTCGGCACTTGCTGCGTCGACAGAGTGGCGAGGCCCGGGGCGGATCGACTGGAATTCAAGGAAGCGAAAAAGTACTTCGCCGCCTTGTTCCAAGAGCGACCAGCCCACCTAGCTGCTGAAGGAATCCTTGAACGCGTCGATGGCTGCGGTCGTGGCAGGAGATTCCAACCCCTCCCGGAGCTTTTATGGTTCCGATCGTTTCTGTCTGCTCCAACAGTATTGGGGTTAGCCGCCATGAAGGCAGTGTACGTTATTCGGCGCTGTCGTTGTCGTCGTCGGCCAGTACTTCGACGAGTTTCTTCTTCTCGCGTCCCAACTTGGCCGGATGCGTGGCACGATGGATCTCCTCAAGCTGCCGGATCGCCACGGGCGCGTAGATCTGCGTCGTCTTCAGGTCCGCATGCCCGAGCATCGCTTGAATGAAGCGGATATCCGCCCCGCCTTCAAGCAACAGCGTCGCCATCGTGTGCCGGAAGAGATAACACGCCCCGCGCCTGCCGATCCCCGACACATCGACCTACTGTCGTTCTTGGAAATCCGATTTTGAGGTGGTATCGGGCGACATCCAAGCCCTTTCGGATGTTTTAAGAAAGTCATGCTGGACCACGCCTCCCAAGCCCCGGCCTACCACCGACTACGCCCCCGAGCGCAAATTCGTCCCGCCTCAGCAATTACCCATCCTCGGACGGCTGCCGGCAACAATCTCGAACTCGGCGTCGAATCACCTATCCGCCAGCGGTCCTCTCGAACCCTCCCTCCCACAAAAACCCTCACCTCACCATCCCGAACCCCTTCCGCCGCCCACCCAACTCCCCCGCACCCGCGCTCGGCCCCCAACATTCACCCGTCCCAGGCCATCCGAAACAATATCTCTCCCAATTGCAACAGGATGCCGCCCGCAGCCCCGCCGTCCGCCCCGCCCCGCCGCTACCATGGTTCTGTCCGGAACTCGCCGCCCAACGGCCAAACGGCGCCGCGGCGCTTCCGTTTGCGCCAAAACCGACGAACGAAGCCAGTTTCTTTGGCCCGTTTGCCGAAGCCGGTTGTTTAACATCAATAAGTTACAATTTTTCCCGCCGCTCTTGCGTAAATTTTTGACGAACGAAGCCGCCTCCTTGCCCGTTATCGAAAAAGCTCCATCGTACCTATCAATACCAACTTCCCCCGGCCAAGCGAACGAAGCCACTACCTCGGCGGCCTCCCGCGTCGCGGTCTCCATCGAAAACCAGGCGCACCCTCGCCCAGGGCCTTTGTAAAAGGCGTCAGAACCCCTCGCTCATCCTTCACGGCGAAGCCGACGACCGCGTCCCCATCTCCCCCCGCGCCGCGATAGAACTAGCCGAGATATAACTAAGCGATGCATCGTCGCGCGCTTCTTCAATCCCTATTCGCCGTTCCCGCTCTCCGCGCCCTGCCGCGCCTCACCATCAAGGACGTCAAGATCATCCCCACCTCGGCCGGCGCCCGCTACCGCTGGGTGTTCCTCAAGATCATCACCTCCGAACCTGGCCTCTACGGCATCGGCACCGCCAACAACGCCTTCCAGACCGACGCCGTCATCACCGCCCTCGAAAAGCACCTCAAACCCTGGCTCATTGGCAAAGACCCGGACCAGATCGAAGACCTCTGGCAGAGCTCGCACCTGAAGACCTACTGGCGCAACGGCCCCGTCAACAACAACGTCCTCGCCGCCATGGACATCGCCCTCTGGGATATCAAAGGCAAGCGCGCCAACATGCCCGTCTACGATCTCCTCGGCGGCAAGGTGCGCGACGCCGTCCCTTGCTACGACCACATCAGCGGCCGCGATGCCGCCGAGGCCGCCGAAAACGTCCAGAAATCCTGGGCCTCCGGCTACCGCCACATCCGCGTCCAGTTCGGCAACTACGGCGGCGGCGGCTTTCTCCCGGCCGGGGAAGGCTCCCGCCCCGAAGGAGCCCGCAACGAGCCCGCCTTCGACGAAGAGGTCTACGTCGATACCGTCACCCGCAACTTCGAACAGGTCCGCGCCAAGGTCGGCTTCGGCCCCAAACTCTGCCACGACGTCCACTCCCACCTCAGCGGCATGAACTCCGCCGAGTTCTGCCGCCGCCTCCAGCCGCTCCAGATGTTCTTCGTTGAAGATGTCCTGGCCCCTGAAAACCTCGAGTGGTACCAGCACATCCGCAAGATCTGCACCACGCCGCAGGCCGTCGGCGAACTCTTCACCCATCCCTACGAATACTACCCGCTCATCTCCCAGCGGCTCATCGACTTCGTCCGCTGCCGCGTCTGCGCCATCGGCGGCATCACCCCGGCCAAGAAACTCGCCCACCTGTGCGAAATCTTCGGCTGCAAAACTGCCTTCCAGGAAGGCGGCGACAACGACCCCGTCAATCAGCTCGCCGCTTACCACGTCGATATCTCCAGCCCCGCCTTTGGCATCCAGGAAGAAAACCACTTCCCGCCCTCGGTCTACGAGGTCCTCCCCGGCACCGCCGAGATCCGCAAAGGCTACCTCTACGGCAACGGCAAGCCCGGCCTCGGCATCGACATCAATGAGACGCTGGCGGCCAAGTACCCCATCCCGCCCAGCGCCACCGGCAACCCCTACCGCCTCGACCGCGCCCTCGACGGCTCCGTCGTCAAACCCTAACCCCACGGAGGCTCCTGCCTTGCCCTCTCTCTCCCATCCGCGCTCCCCGCTCCTGCTCCGCGGCGTCCTCGCCGGCGCCGCGCTGCTTCTGCTCATCGTTGCCGGTCTGGCCATGCGCCAGCCCGCCGCCGGGCAGGCCGCCGTCTCGCTCTCCCGCTACGGGCAGGAGGATCTGTCTTTTTGGGTCAATCACAACGGCCTGCTGCAGTTCGACGCCGAAGGCGAAGTCGGCTTCGGCGATCTCGCCCGCCTGCTGCTCCGCCGCCGCGCCAACGCCCCCGCCCTCGTCGAACTCCGCGACCGCTTCACCTTCCGCGTCCGCGACCCGCAGGCCGTCGCCACCCCCGACATCTTTCGCGCTGAGTTCGCCCATGGCGCCCTCACCTGGACGGCCGCCCCCGTTACCCGCTTCGTCGCGGGCTCCATGCGCACCTTTACGCTGCCCGTGCTGATTCGCAACCGCGATGTGCGCGAACTGGTCCTCGAGGCCCACTACGCCGGCGCAACCATGGAAAGCGCGGCCCCGGACATCACGGTCCCCGCCGGCGCCACCGTCCCGGTCCTGCTCCGCGCCGTCGAAACCAGCCTGGGCCCCACCACCGGACGGCTCACCCTGCGCCACGCCGGCGGCGAACTCGCCGCCCCGGTGCACTTCGATATCCACCCGCTCGTCCCGCTCCGCGTCCGCCTCGAAGACGAACGCGGCCGTCCGGCTGCCGCGCGCGTCTACCTCACCGGCGCGGACGGCCTCGCCTACGCGCCGCGCGGCGCCTCGGCCCGCATCATGGCCATGAGCGCCGACTACTTCTTCCACGCCGAAGATTCGTTTGAACTCGAAATGCCCGCCGGCGAGACGCTCCTCGAAGCCACCCGCGGACCCGAGTACCGCCTCACCGCCCGCCGCCTGCAACTCAACCCCGGCGCCCCGGCCGCCGTCACCCTGCGGCTCGAACGCTGGGCGCACCCGTCCGCCCAGGGCTGGTGGTCCGGCGATACTCACATCCACGCCAACTACACCGCGCCGCACCATCAGGTCATCGAGCCGCGCGACGTACGTCTGCAGGTGGTGGGCGAGGATCTCAACTACGCCAACCTCGCCGTGGCCAATTCGTCGGGCGCCTTCATCCACGACCGCCAGTACTTTGAAGGCCGCCCGCACCGGCTCTCCTCCGCCGAGCACGTCCTGCACTGGAACGAAGAAAACCGCTCGAGCGCCTACGGCCACATGTGCTTTCTCGGTCTGCAGCGGCTCGTAGAGCCCTTCTATAACGGCTTCCGCGACACGCCCTACTGGGACGACTACCCCGCCAACTATACTTTGGCTAAGCAGGTCTTCGACCAGGGCGGCGCGGTCAGCTACGCCCACCCAGGCATGGCGCCGAGTTTTGAAAGAGCCAGCATCAAGGAGCTTCCCGTCGATCTCGCCCTGGGCCAGCCGACGGCGATGGATGTACTCAGCAATAACGACGAAAAGGCCACGACGGAGATGTGGTATCGGCTCCTGAACTGCGGCTTCCGCGTGGCCGTCTCGGCCGGCACGGACGCCTTTACGAACGTGGCCGACCACTATCTCGCCGGCGGCAACCGGGTGTACGTCCATAGCGGCCAGCGCTTCGATTCCACCGCCTGGCTCGACGGCTTCCGCCGCGGGCGCTCGTTTGCCTCGAACGGCCCCATCGTGAACTTCACGGTCAACGGAAAACTGCCGGGCGAGGAGATACGGGGCGCGGGGCCGCTCTCGCTGCTGGTCCGCGGTCAGGTCACCAGCCAGGTCCCGCTCGACGCGGTTGAGTTAATCCTCAATGGCCGGCCGGTCGGGCGCTTCCCGGCCGGTGCTGCGTTTGAAGCCACGGTGCCGGTTCGGGAAAGTTCCTGGATCGCCTTGCGCGCTCTGGGGCCGCGCCACCGCCTGGTGGTCAACGATACGCAGGCCTGGGCCCATACGAGCCCCGTCTACGTCACCATCGGCGACCGGCCCGTGCGGGTGCCCGAGGATGTGCGCTTCTACCGCGAGTGGGTGGAGAAGCTGATCGCCCGGACCGAAAAAAGCGGCCGGTTCAAAACCGCGGAGCACAAGGCGGAGGTGCTGTCGCTGTTCGGCAAAGCGCTGGAGTGGTACCGGCAAGCCGAAGCCGACTCTCTCAATCCCCGCCCGTAACGAACTCTGGGCTTGGGCGGCGGTTGGCCCCTTCTCCGCTTGACGTCCCACCAATTGCTCGAAGATGCAGAATTGGTCCGAGATGGCCAGGTGACCAATGTGGCGCTCATCTTGGTGGGGAGTTCGAAAGGGCTGAGCCAGCATCTGGCTCAGACTGAGGTGATCTTCGTGTATAGATCCAGCGAGGCATCCGTCCACTTTCAACAGCTCCTCGAATTGCGTCGAGGGTTTATCGGCTATCTTGATGAACTTTGGCAGGCAATCAGCCTTCGACATTCCGGTGCTGAAACTTCAACCCTTCCTGGTGCCGATGCCGCTGCTGGCAGCAGCTGATTACCCGGCCCGTCGCCGCGTCCATGGCCGCAAATAGCGTCGTGGCGCCGTAGCGTTTGTAGTCGTGAGTCATGGTCTGGGGCCCTGCCTCGCTTCAACGGCAGACCGGGCTGCGTGCGGTCCAAGGCCTGCACTTGGCTCTTCTCGTCGACGCAGAGCACGATGGCGTGTTCTGGTGGGCTCAGGT
>JAINDL010000193.1 GCA_019931245.1 Bryobacteraceae bacterium CoA2 C42 | reverse complement strand
CCACACTTTGCATTGCCGCCTACGGCTTTCTGATCGCGGAACGAAGCCGTTTTTCCCCCTCGGCCCGCGCTGGACAGCTCCAACTTGCCCTACCCGAAGTTCCACCCGACTGGAGGCCACGCGGGGCGAGCGCAACGTCATAACCCACAATCGATTGCGACCTTGCGGATCCTGGTCGCCAGCGCGCTCGCAGTTCGACTTCCGTGCTGCCCACTATGTGGCACTCTTCTTCTGTAACACAGTAGTTCTAAGGCAATAGTCTTGTGCGGGCCCGGGCCCACCGAAAGAAGGCAGGTCCTGCTGCAGGGTCTGCAGGGCATTTTGCGAAGACTCGCACAAAGAAGGGCTGTCCATCGAGGGGCCAACAGTGGGGAAAATGGCAAGGGGAGGGAGCGCCACGTCAGAGGATGACCATGGTCGGCCAGAGCAGAATGAATGGGGACATCGCAATGGCTCCATCGTGGAGTCGAGGAAAAGGTCTTGGCCACAGGCGATGCGTGGCCAAGACCGGTAAAGATTGATACTTGATCCGGTTAGGCCGAGCGGCGGCGGGCAATGCCCAGTGCCGCCAAGCCCAAGCCCATGAGTGCGTAGGTGGAAGGTTCCGGAGTAAATGTCGTTGTTGAGGAAGCCGAAGTAATCGATGATGCTAGATTCCCCGACTCATACAACACATGAACCTTCGCCACCACGGGATTCTGGCCGATACCAGAGGCATTCACGGCGGCAATAAAGTTAGCCAGGCGCTGAGCGTTGGTGGATCCGTAGGTGGAAAACGCGGGGGTGTCCCCAGGGATAAAGGACCAATTCAAGCCAGTAAAGAACAGGGCATCCACCTCGGTTGAACCAACCTGGTTGCCGTCGACGTAAACGTCGTCCCCCAGCGGATCTCCACCATTAAATGTTTGGTCAGCGCCATAGTTCACCCCGAGGAATGAGATCCCATCGTATAAGTCGCTCGCATTGTAAAAGGAAGTGAAGGAGATACCGTCGATGGTGTCCTCGATGGCAAGTCGAGAGATACTGATTTTTCCTGATGTATTATTGGGGTTCAGGATCCGGATGCCGTAGTAAAGAGCATTCCCAAACTCGCCAGCGTACGGGGCGGCTGGCGAAGCAACTCCCAGCCAACTATTGAACGCACCGGATTGGGTGTTGATCATGTGCGCGGGATTGATGGGGCCGGTAACGGCGCTGTACTGGGTCGGATTACCAACAGGAGGCGTGGGGAAGGTGGTAGCGCTGGTTAGCAGCGCCTGAAGGGCGTTAGTTTTCCACGCATTGACGTTGGGCGATGCCCAGGACGGCCCAATGGCCTGTACGATGCTAATGCTAGGGATGCTGAACGCAGTGCCCACGGATGCGGCCAATAGAAGAAATATTTTCCTCACGATTTGATTCCTCTCTTCCAACGTATTTCGTTTGTTGTACATCGGCGGTTTTCCGCCTTTCAGCAAGCTCTGCTTACGTTTGCTATACAGTACCCTGACTAGGACTAAAGGTCAATACCGCTGCCCTGTTCGTACTGGGATTTTTGCGGGAAGACTCGCGGGCTGGGTACTAGTACTAGAAGAACCCGAACCATTTGCGGCTTTTCTCGGGAGGATCGAGGGGGCCGGGTTCGATCTTGTAGCCGTCGATGACGGCTTGCGGGTGGATTTTGAGCAGAGCTTCGGCGTAGTCGGCGCCGTATTTGTCAGACACGCGCTTCCAGGTCTGATCGAGAATGGGGGGGCGGCGCCTGGTGTCGTGGGCATCGCTGGCGAGGAAGTGGACCCACCCTTTTTCGATGAGGGATTCGGAGAACTTCCGGACTTCACTCCCAAAGAAGCCCAGCAGCGACTGGCCGGTGACCTGGAGGAAGGCGCCCTGCTGGACCCAGGCTTCCAGGCGTTTCGGTTTCTGGCGGAGCAGCCAGTTGCGCTCCGGGTGGGTGACGATGATGCGCATGCCCGCGTTTTCAAGCTGGACGAAGATCTCTTCGGTGTTGGGGAAGATCATCAGGTCCGAGAACTCGACGAGGAGCCAGCCGCGGCCGTTGACGGAGTACTTGGTGGGGTGGGCGATGGCGTCCTGAATGTTGTCGAGTTTCAGGTGGAAGTCGCAGCCGGTGTGGATGCGGATGGTTTCGCCGAGGCGCTGTTGCAACTCCCGGCGGCGTTCGTTGATCAGATCGGGCTGGAAGGCGAATTGCAGATCGGCGTGGGGCGTGGCGACGATGTCGGTGGTGCCGTGGGCGGCGGCCATGCGGAGCATCGCTTCGCTTTGCTCGAGGGTCCGGGCCCCGTCGTCGAGGCCCCACAGCACATGACTATGAATGTCGATCATGCGTCCTAGGCTTCCGTCTCGCGCCGGGCGGGATTGAAGCGGATGCGGCGGCCTTTCCGAAGCGACTCCATGGCCATGCAAAGGGCAATGTTGGTGGCCTGGGCCGCCTCGACCGGGGCGTTGGGCTGCTGCCGAGTTTTGACGCACTCGAGAAAGTTGCGGATGTGGGCGCGGGTGGCTGGGCCGAAGCTGCCGGGGAGGCGCTTTTCGAGGGACGGTTTGAGGTCGACGGCTTTCGGATCTTCGCGAATGAGGCTGTAGCTTTCGCGACCCACGTCGAAGCGGGCTTTTGAACCGTGGAACTGGGCGAGTTGGTCGTTGACCGGGGCGTAGCGCATGGCTTTGTAGCCGACGGTGAAGACGGCGAAGTAGTTTTCGGGATACTCCAGGCAGATGGTGGTGGTTTCGGGGACTTCAACGCCGGGCAGGTTCGCCTGGCCGCCGGCGGTGGTGACGGCCAGAGGGTAGGCCGAGCCCATGAACCAGTGGAAGACGTCGAGCATATGGGCAGCCTGACCGACCATGAGGCCGCCGGAGTAGTCCCAATAGTAGTACCAGTTGAAGAAGCGCTGGGCGTCTTCGGGGCGGGCGGGGGCGTTGCCGAGCCACTGTTTCCAGTCGAGTTTCCCTTTGAGGGGTTCGTTGCGGATGGAGGCCTGGTGGTTGTACCACCAGGAGTTGATTAAGCGGACGTCGCCGAGGTCGCCGGCTTTGAACTGGCGGTAGGCATCCTGAAAGAGTTCGGAGCTGCGGCGCTGCATGCCGACCTGGACAATGCGTTTGGTCTGGCGGACGGCGGCGAGGATGCGGTCGCCTTCGGCGATGGTGTGCGCGAGGGGCTTTTCGACGTAAACATCTTTGCCGGCGCGGACGGCGTCGATGACCATCTGGGCGTGCCAGTGGTCCGGGGTGGCGACGATGACGACCTGGATGGATTTGTCGTCGAGGAGTTTTTTGTAATCCGAGTAGGGGGTGGCGCCGGAGGAGGCGACAGCGAGGCCGGCCTGGAGGTTGGGCTCGTAGACGTCGCAGACGGCGGCCATTTGCACGCCGATTTCCTTGAACTCGCCCGTAAGATAGCGCCCGCGGCCGCCGGCGCCGATGATGGCGCCGCGGACGGGGCCATCGGCGGCGAGCGCCGCGGTGGAGGAGAGAACGAAACTACGCCGGTCGATTCCTGGGATCATCATCATTGATTGCGAAGGTAACATGGAAACGGGACGCCTGCCACTCCTCATTCACGCCGCCGCGACCTTGTACATGACGGGATTGATCTGGTTTGTGCAGGTGGTGCACTATCCGTTGTTCAGCCGCGTGGGGGAGGCGGGCTACCGTCAGTATCAGGTGGCGCATCAGAACCTGACGTCGCTGGTGGTGGGTCCGGCGATGCTGGCGGAACTGTTGACGGCGGTCTGGCTGGTGTGGGCCGATGGCCGAGACGCGTGGCGGTGGGTGGGGCTGGCGGCGGTGGCGGCGCTGTGGGCTTCGACGGCGCTGGTGCAGATGCCGCTGCATGCGGCACTGGCCGCGGGGTTTGATGCCGAGGCGCACGGCCGCCTGGTGGCGTCCAACTGGGTGCGGACGGTGCTTTGGACGGCGCGGTCGGGGTTGGTGCTGGGGCTCATTGCCCGCGCATGGCAATTGCGGTGAACAGCGCGGCGATGGCGACGACGGGGGCGTGCGGCAGAGCGAGCGAGCCGGGTTGGCCGAGCTGCTGTTGGGGCAGGCGGCGGAGGTTCTGCAGGGTTTGCCGGAGGCGGCCGCGGGCGAGGATCGTTAGGACGGCGACGAGGCCTCCGATGACGGCGCTGAGTACGAACAGCAGCAGCCAGTTGCTCCAGCCGATGAGGGCGCCCATGGCGGCCATCATCTTCACATCGCCGGCGCCCATGCCGCGCAGAAGAAACAGCAGCCCATAGACCCCGAAAGCCGCCCCGCAGCCGGCCCCGGCAAAGGCCAGCCCCTCGAGCCCGGCGCGCCAGGCGTGGAAGCCGAAGCCGGTGAGGGCGCCCGAGACGGTGAGCCAGTTGGGGATGCGGCGGGAGCGGAGGTCGGTGAAGGCGCAGGCGGCGGCGAAGAGGAGCAGGAGCGGAATCATGCCGGCAGCGGGGGGCGGCGTTGATGCCAATCGGTTTCGGCCTGGAACTGTTTGCCGATGGCGAGGAGGAGATTTTCCTCGAAGGGGCGACTGACGAGGCTGATGCCGAGGGGGAGGTTTTGGGCGAAGCCGCAGGGGAGGGAGAGAGCCGGGAGGCCGGCGAGGTTGCCGGCGGCGCCGAGGTCCTTAAGGCCGCGTCTGGCCGATCCGTCCGGGGCGACGGCGCGGTCAAGCGGTTCGTCGATTCGGGTCGCCACGCCGGGGCGGCTGGGGCTGACGAGCACATCGACGGTGGAGAAGAGCTTGGCCATGGCCTCCTGGACCAGGCGGCGGATGCGCAGGGCCTTGAGGTAGTCGGTGGCCTTATAGCCGGTGGCGGCCACGATGCCGGCGGCCTGGTTTTTGTCGACGAGTTGGTCGATGGTGCCGTTGGCGACAAGCGGCTCGAAGATGGAGGCCATTTCGCAGCCGATGATGGTGGAGGCGACGGTGCGGTAGGGGAGGTCGGGGAGTTCCACTTCTTTGACCTGGAAGCCGAGTTTCAGCAGAACCTGGGTGGCCTGTTCGAAGGCTTGGCGGGCGGCGGGGTCGGTAACGGCGGCGAGATCGGCGGGGCTCCAACCGAGGCGCAGGACGTTAAAGGGCCGAACGTACTCCGGGGTATAGTAAAAGCTCTTGCCGGCCGAGCCGGGATCGTCGCTATCGCCGCCGGCGATGATCTGCAGCACCAGACCGCAATCTTCGGCCGTGCGGCAGAGCGGGCCGATCTTGTCCATGGTCCAGGAGAGGGCCATGGCGCCAGAGCGGGAGACAAGGCCGTAGGTGGGCCGGAGGCCGGTGACGCCGCAGTAGGCGGCCGGGGTGAGAATGGAGCCCCAGGTCTCTGAGCCGATGGCGAACGGGACGAGGCCGGCCGCCACCGCGGCGCCGGAGCCGGACGAGGAGCCGCCGGCCCAGCGGGTGGGGTCCCAGGGGTTGAGCCCGGGGCCGGTGGAGGAGGCGTTGGGGAAGCGGTAGCCGCCCCCGCCGGCCAGTTCCACCATGGCGAGCTTGCCGATGCAGTTGGCGCCGGCGCCTTCGAGTTTGGCGATGACGCGGGCATGCTCCTTGAACACCTGTCCTTTGTACTGGGGCGCGCCCCATTCGGTGGGGTGGCCGGCGTAGCTGAGCAGGTCCTTGGCGCCGTAGGGGATGCCATGGAGCGGGGAGCGGAAGCGCTCGCGGCCGAAGTCTTTATCGTGATTCTTGGCCGCCTTCCCGGCTGGCTTGCGCAGAGAGTGGGCGAGGGCGTTGTAGCGGGGGCCGAACTGCTCGAGCCTGCCGGCCCAGGCTTCGGTCAGCTCCTTGACCTTGAACTCTTTGGCGCGCAGTTTGGCTTGGATCTGTCCCAGGGGAAGGAAGAAAAACTCCTCGGGGAAGGTGGTCTTCATGGCTAGTAGGCCTTGAACGAGGTGGCGGGTTCGAGCGCGATGGGGACGGCGAACCGGGCCAGTTCAGCCGAAGCGGCCTGCACCCGTTGGCGGGCGGCGGCCAGGTTATCGGAAGGGGCCGGGGGCGGGGGCTGCGCCGGGGCGGGCAGTCCGGCGAGGAGGAGCGAGGCTAGGTCGCGGCGGCGCATTTCCCCATTATGCGCTTTTCGCGGCCAGGGCCTCGAGGGCCGCCTTCTCCATGACGCTGCGCGGGGCGTTTTCGCCGGTAAAGATCTGAAACTGCTGCGAGGCCTGTTCGAGGAACATCTGCAGACCGTCGATGATCTCGCGGCCCTGGTCTTTGGCCTTCTTGAGCAGCAGGGTTTCAAGGGGGTTGTAGACCATGTCGAAGACAATGTCGCCGGGGATCTTGTCGTCGAAGAAGCAGTCTTTGACGTTGGGCCACATGCCGATTGGCGTGGCGTGGACCACGACGTCGAAGTGTTTTTGGATGGCCTGTTCGCGCGACAACGCTTCGCCGCCGCAGATGCGGGCGAGGGCGCGGACGCGGTCCAGATTCCGGCCGACGAGCGCGATTTTGGCGCCGGCGTCGGCGAGGGCGAAGGCGGCTCCGCGGGCGGCGCCGCCGTTGCCGGCGATGAGAACGGAGGATTTGTTGAGCTTGACGCGTTTGGCGAGCGGCACGGTGACGCCGGCGGCGTCGGTGTTGGTGCCGCGCCATTTGCCGGCCTTCTTCCAGATGGTGTTCACGGCGCCGATGCGGCGGGCCAGGGGGTCGACGGCGTCGAGATAGCGGATGATCTTTTGCTTGTGGGGGATGGTGATGCTGCAACCGGCGAGCGGGAGGCTGTCGGCGAAGGTGAAGAAGTCCTTCATCTGGGCGGGTTGAACGAGGAGCGGGAGGTAGACGGCGTCGAGGCGGCGGGCCTGGAAGGCGCGGTTGTGGACGCTGGGGGAGATGGAGTGGCGGACGGGGTCGGCGACGACGCCGAAGATTTTGGCGTTTTTCGAGAATTTTTCGATGCGGTAGAGGTTGCGGAGGAGGCGGGCGGAGACCTGGCCGCTGGCGGTGCCCTCGGCGGCGTTGGGCGCGGCGTAGGTGTAGATGCCGCCCCAGGCGGGGGAGAGCACGCGGGTGGGGAAGCCGGTTTCGCCCATGGCGAGGAGGATGAGTTTTTCGCGCGGGTGGTTTTTGGCGAGGGCCAGGAGTTTCTGGCTGTCGTTGGGCTTTTTGGCGGTGGTGACCACCTTGTAGGCGTGCGCGGGGATCTTCATCATCCGCTTGAGGATGGATTCGGGCGGCGGCGTGGCGTCGTAGTTGTGATAGCTGAGGACGAGCGTGGTTTCCGCGCGAAGATGCTCGAGCTTGCCGGGGGCGCTTTCGGCGCTTTCGATTTCGACGTCGACGGCACAGGCGCCGTGGCGGACGGCCGCTTCGAGGATGCGAATCTGCTCCTCGATCGAGCCGTTAAAGCGGCCGTGGTTCTGGTGCCGGCGGCAGGTGGCGAGGATGGAAACGTCGGGATTGGCCTCGAGAAAGCCGGCGATGGCGGCGGCGCCGGCGGCCGGATCCGGGAGGTAGTCGAGACGGAATTCGAGAAAACGCTCGCCGCTTTCGATTTCAGCGCGGGCGTGCTGGAGCAGTTTTTCAACCGTGGGCAGCCCGAGGGCGATGCAGATCTTGGAGAATTGCTGGGGAAGCGGTTTACGCGAGGGCATGTCGTGCGCGGTTCCTTAGCTTATCACTGGTTAGTAGTCCGTATGTAATAGGATATCGGGATGAAATGGAATCGCAGGCAGTTGGCCAAGGCGGCGCTGGCGAGT
>JAINDL010000031.1 GCA_019931245.1 Bryobacteraceae bacterium CoA2 C42 | reverse complement strand
TGCTGCCTCCGCCGCCGGACGCCGAACCGCAACACCCGCCGGTAACCATCGACGCTCCCCGGCCGCGCGAAGCGGAGGGGCTGGCCCCCCCGGTGCCTTTCCCCCTTGGGCCGCCACGGCATACCCCGCCGGTGGGACAGGCGGTCCCGTCCGCACCGGCCCCTTTTCCGCCTGCACTCGTCTGTGCTCCGGCCGGGGCGCTGCTCTGGGATGGAGCATCGCTGCGGCGAGAATGGCACGGCTATGTCGCACGCCTCGAGTGGCAGCTGCTACAGCTCGCCGAGCATACCGGGCAAAGCGGGCAAACCTTGGACGCGGAGCGGACTTCCGCAATTGAAACGCTGGATTTGCCAGCCGTGGGGCATATTCGGCCCGAAGGCCGACCGCAAGGGACGCCGGCCCGGGAGAGGAGCTCCCGGCCGCCGAAGACCCTCCGCCCCAAGGAAACGCCGGCCCCGCCCTCCGACGTTCGTCTAATCACCCACGAGGCCTCCTCCCTGGCGTTGCCGCTCACCCGGATGGCCGCCGCCTTGACGGGTGAGACCGACCCCGGCGGGAGCGAACTGGTTCCTTGCCCTGAGCCGTCCGGCGGGGAGTCCGGCCTCACGGTTCCGGGGCAAACGGCGCTGTTACCCTTGGCCCCGCCGGAGCCGCGAGCGGTCCTGGCGCCGGCGACGCACGAGTTCCGGACCGACCCGGCCCGGCATCAAACCGTGTCGTACCCGTCCGTTTCCCCCCTGGTCGGAGGCGCGTTCCGGCTGGAGACATCGGTCCAGCCTCTTACCAGCCTGTGCTCCTCCTGGATGGAACAGATGTCCCATCCCCCCCCGGCCGATCCCCATGCTTGGCGGACACCCCGTGCCTTTCCGTCCCTTCCGCAACCCCGTAGCCGCCTCGCGGCGCTGCGGAAGGCCATCGCCCCGCAGCATGCCTTCGAACAGGTCCTGCAGCGACAGCTGACGACCTGGACGGGGCGGCTTGGCCCCGCCGAGGTGACCTGGATCGGCCTCGCGATCGTGAGTCTGCTGACGGTGTGGTTCTGGAATCCGCGGTTCAGCGCGTGGCAGCGGTCCCCGGTCGCCGATACCGAGCGGGCGGAGGCCGAACCGGCCGCCCCGCCGACTGGTTTCGCCCGGGCCGCCCACGATCAGGCCGCAGCGCCGGGATTCCGGGAGAGGATCGCCAACCGCTCGGCGATTGAACTGCGGGAAGACTTCCGCTCCGGCCTCGGTCTGTGGACCGGAAGCGGGAACTGGGCAAAGTCCTGGCGGTTCGACCGGGACGGCGTCGTCCGGCCGGGCCAGATGGCGCTCTATGAGCCCTCGGTTCCGATGCAGGATTATGAGTTGCAGCTATTTGCCGCCCTTGAGCAGCGCTCGCTATCGTGGGCGGTCCGGGCGTCGAACCTCAGGAATTACATCGGTATGCGCATTCACGGCGGTGGACGCGGCACCGGTGAGCGTTCAACGCTCGAGCGGTGGACGGTAACCGAGGGACGCATCACCCGGCGTCAGACGGTCGCGCTCGATCTGCCCGTGGTTCCGGCGCAATCGGTGCGCGTCCGGATGGAGATTCGGGGCAACCTCTTCCGGACTTGGGTTGAAGGCCGGGTCGTCGACGTCTTTATCGAGGAGACCCACCCGGCGGGCGGGGTAGGCCTATTCAGTTCCCCGAATGATCGGCCCCGGGTCTACCGGCTCGAACTGACCCACCAGCAAGATTTTTTTGGCAAGCTCTGTTCTTTTTTCGCGACCCATCCGATCACTAAAGCAGGAACTAGAGGTTCATGATCCAGCACCGTTCTCCCCAGACGCCGTCCCTACAGACCAGCCCCGGGTTAGCCCACTCGTTGGGTCCGGAAGCCGCGCTGGCCCGCGCGGTCACCCTCCACATGGAGGGCCACACACGAGAGGCCTTCAACGAACTCGAAGCGGCCCTGCAGATGTCGCCCAATCATTCCGAACTACTGGCCGCCCGTGGCCATCTGCTGTGCGAATTGGGGCACTATGACCAGGCGGTAAAGTCCTACAGCCGGCTGTTTGAAAGTGGCTCGGTTAACCCGGTCGCCCTCTACAATTTGGCGGTGTGTCTGGAAAAACTCGGCCGCTGGGAACAGGCCGCCGAGCGCTTTCGCGAGATCGAAGCGATCGACCCGGGGCGCAAGGAGGCCAGACTCGGCTGGGCCATCTGCCAGTTGCACCTCGAGCGACCCGAACCCGCGCTCGCCGCCTTTGAAGGCTACCTCCGCCTCGAACCCGGCGACGAAACCGCGCTGTTCGGCAAAGCGGTCGCGCTGCAACTGCTATGGCGCTATGACGAAGCGGCCATGCTCTATCACGATGCCCTCCGGCGCAACCCCAAGTCCGAGGAGGTGCTCACCAACCTGATCGCCATCGCGCTTATCCGGAAGGACGACGAGGCCATCCGCCGGTTCGCCGAACAACTGCTCGCCTTCCGGCCCTATTCGCAGGCGGCCCTCGAAGGACTCGCCAGCGTCGCCTTTCACCGCAGCGACTACGAAGCCGCCGCCAAGCTGTGCTTGAAACTGGTCGAACTCAATCCGGAACACTTTGAACGGTGGTTCAATTTCGGGGTCGCCTGCCAGAAGATGAGGAATTACGAGAGCGCCGTGCGCGGCTATTCAGAGGCGGTCCGCATCCGGCCCGACTCCCGTCAGGCCTTCGTCAATCTCGGGATCGTCAGGCAGGAGATGAACGACCTCAAGGGTGCCCAGGACGCCTACGAAAAGGCTCTGCTCATCACCCCGGACACTCCCGAAGTCCTCTTCAACCTGGCCACCGTGCTGGAGTTGAACGGGCAGAAGGAACAGGCCGCACCGATCTACCAGCGGCTGGTGGACGCCCATCCCGATTGGGACGAAGCGTGGTTCCGGCTCGGCTATCTCCGTCTCGAACGGTCCGAGTACGATGGCAGCGCGGAAGCCTTCGAGGCGGCCCTGCGCAAGAACAGGAACTGGTCGGAAGCTCTGGTGAACCTGGGTCTGGCGCAATGGAAGGCCGGGCGTCTCGAGGCCGCGACCCAGACCTTTGAACGCCTGCTGAACGTCACGCCGGACTCCATCGACGCCCTCCGCGGGCTGGCCGCCCTGGCCGTCGAGCGGCAGGATTTTAACGAGGCCCTCTCCTACCAGGCCCGCCTCATCGACCTCGGCGAACGGTCGCCGGAACTGTTCTACAACACCGGCCTGTTGCTCCAGAAGTCCGGCCAGATCGATGACGCCATCCGCCTCTACCACGAGGCCCTGGCCGAACGGCCCACATTCGGGGAAGCCCTGCTCAACCTGGGCCACGCCCTCAAAGCCCAGGGCCGCACCGAGCAGGCCAAGAGCTACTGGCGCCAAGCCATCGACGCCAAACCGGAACTGGCCAAGGGCTACTTCGCCTAACGCCTACGCCACCACGTCGAGCCGGACGGAACCCATCAGGCGGCGGCCTAACTGCAAACGCAGCTCATGGCCGCCCACCCCAACCGCGCCCGGCAGACGAAAGTTCACCTCGTAGCGCGGCGGCAGCGGATCGGTACAGAAAAACTCCATCTCCTCTACCGGCATCCCGTCCACCGTGGCCGACAACTCCGCGGGCCGGGTCACCTCCTCGATCGTCAACTTCACGCTCCGCGTCTCAATGCGCGCCCCGCTCACCAGATTCACCCCGTCGCTCAGCGCCACCAGCCGCGGCACCAGCGCCGGCGGCGGAATGATCCGCACCTTCCCCGGCGCCCCCCACGCCTCGCCCCGCCAACCCAACTGCACCGGCTGCAGCCCGGTCCCTACCCCCTCCGGCAGCCGCAGGTTGACCTGCGTCAACCCATCGCGCTCCCGCGGCCCGAGGTAGGTCAATCGCCCCCGCACCCCGCCCACGGTCACCTCAAAGTGCAGCAGGTCGCAGCACGGCGGCAGATGGTCCACCCACAACGCCAGCGCCGCATAACGGCCGCGCGCCGGCGCGAGCGGCTCGGACGTCTCGGCGTTGGTGATCCGGCGGATCTGGATCGGCCCCTCCGGCCGCGTCACCGCCGCCGCCCAGCCCGCCGGCTGCTTCCGCAGCGTCGTCCACATGTACTGCGTCGATACCCCTTCAAGCGCCAGCATCTGCAGATCATTCTCGCGGCAAAAGGCCTCCAGTTCGGCGGCGCTGATGCGGACGCCGCTCCAGGTGTCATAGTGCGCCGCCGTCTCCGGCAGGCCGTTGATCTGACAGCGAAGCAAACCGCCCGTCTTTAGTACCCGGCGCGCCTCCCGCAAGTAGCCCAGCACCACCTCCCGGCTCGGAATGTGTTGAAACACCGCGTAAGAGTAGACAAAGTCAAACGACTCGTCGGCAAACATCTCGAGGTTCGAATGGAGCGCCACGTGCGCGTGCGCATGCGGAATCCCCTGCAGACGCCCCCGCGCCCGCTCCACCATCCGGTCCGAGATATCAACGCCATGAATCTCGCCAAAATACCGGCTCATCGGCTTCAGCAGCCGCCCCGGCCCGCAGCCGATCTCAAGCGCCCGCCGCGCCCGCGGGCTCCCCTCGGGCAAACGCCGCATCTCCCACCGCAACCCGTGCACAATCTCCTCGCCCGTGGCGTCGAAACCCTCTTCGTCCTGGTCGCGCCGCCCGAAGGCCACGTAGTAGTTGGCATCCTCGGCCGCCCGCGCGTTCCAGTCCGCGCGCATCTGTTCGACAATCTGTTCGCTCATAAGGTTCCCGGGTCATGCCGGCAGCGGTTGCCGTGCACGGTGTTCTCCCGCCGCCGGATGTTCGGCCCCTGCGCCACGCAGGCGCGGTCCATCCGCCAGCCGGAGATTTCATTGTCAACGATCCGGTTGCCCCGCGTCACCGCCGGCCGTTCGGCGCGTTCGCCAAGATAGATCCCGCTCCGCAGCATCTCCGGCTCCGCCGCCAGAAACACGCAGCCAGGCCCGCCGGTCTCGCTACAGCGCGACCGCTGCAGCCCCCGCAGCACGTTCCCCGCAATCACATGCCCGCTGCCGATCACGAAGATGCCGCCCCACGGCGCGCCCTCAATCCAGTTATCCGTAATCCGGATCCCCACGCTCTGCATATCCGGATTCGTGTTGTTCATCACGATGCCGAAATGCGCCAACTCCCGGCAGCGGTTGCCCGCAACGATGCCATGGTGGAATCCGTCGAGATCGATGCACTTGCCGTTCACATCGCGAAAGCTGTTGCGCACATACCGCGAGCCCTCCACGTTGCCCGCCGTATCTACCCCCACCGGCGTGCCCCCGCCCTCAACGTCCACCACCTCGCGCGGATACCCGATCCGCTCGCCCTCGTTACCCTCCACCGTCACCGCCACCGCATGGCCCACCTGCACCGCGTCCCTTCCAATCTCGCGGAACCGGTTCTCCGCCACCCGCCCCCGCTCGTTCCGCGGCGCCGTGTAGCGCGAGTGCGTCCACACCGCGTTGCCGGTCACCCGTTCAAACACCGACCGGCTCACCTCCCAGTCCACCGTCCCGTCCTCAATCAGCACGCCCCCCGTCGTGTTGTTCCGCCCGTTCGCCTTGAGCGATCCGCTATCGACCACCGTCACCTCCCGCACCGCCACCCCGCGCACCCGCGCCGCCACCACGGCAAACCCGGCCATCTGTTCAAAACGCGCCCGCTCAATCACCACCCCCGCACCGCCCCGCACCAGCACCCCCCCGGCCCCAAACCAGCTGGCAAACGTCCGGTCGTAGGGCGGCAACCCCTGCCGCTGCGCCAACCGCGTCCGGTTGCCCTTCACAACAAAATCCCGCAGCGTCACGTTCACCGCACCGTCCAGCACAATCGCCGCCTCGCCCGCGAAATCGTCCGCCAACACATACACGCCGCTCACGACGGCCGGGTTCCGCAGCGGCTGGTGCAGCACCGTCTCGCCCCGCGCACCCACACCCACCGCCAGCAGCAACGCTATCCTAGTCCAAATGGCCATTCATTTCCGCGAAGCCACCCTCGCGCCTCTCGACCAGCTTACCGCCTCAGCCCCCGATGGCGCGCTCATTGCCGTAATCGGGGAAGACTCAAGCGGCCAGCGCGAACTCCTCCGGCTCGCCGCCGGCCTGGCCCGGCCCACCGCCGGCGCGGTCGACACCCCGGCCGGCGCCCGCTACCTCGGCCCCGCCGATCCTCTCGACCTCTCCCCCGCCCCCGCCCTGGCCCTCGACCAAGCGCTCGCCGCCCGCGACGCCCTCGTCCGCGCTCACGCCGCCGCAGACCTCGAACGCCTCCGGCGCAGCGGCTCGACCGTTCTGTTCACCTCGCACGAAGCCAACCTCATCGCCGACCTCGCCGACGAGGTCTGGTGGCTCCACCAGGGCCGCCTCCATGCCCGGGGCGACCACCGCGAAATCCTTCCCCGCTACCAGCAACATCTCGCCACCCGCCTCCGCGCCGCCGGCGAGGCCGTCCCTCCGCGCCTCGCCCCTTCCCTCCGCCGCGGCGATGGCCGAGCCGAAATCATCGCCCTCGAAACCCTCGGCGCCGCCGGCCAACCCACCATCGTCCTCCAGTCCGGCGAAGCAGCCACCGTCCGCGTCACCGTCCGGTTTCACGAACCGGTCCACCAGCCCGTCATCGGCATCATGATCCGCACCCGCATCGGCTTCGAGGTCTACGGCACCAATACCGAACTCGAGCACCTCCCGCTCGGCCCCGTCGCCGCCGGCCAGACCCTCCGCCTCTCCTTCCAGTTCCCCTGCCTGCTCTGCCCGCAGGAGTACACCCTCACCGCCGCCTCGCACGATCCCAATGGCGTCTGGCACGACTGGATGGAAGACGCCCTCGCCTTCTCCGTGGCCGACTCCCGCTACACGGCCGGCGTCGCCAATCTCCGCGCCCGGGTCACCGCCGAAACCCTCTAGCGATACCACCACTCGACGGGCGGTGCTACACTCATAACAATCCCGTCCCTTCCCCCTCTCCCGTCCTCGATCGGGAAGTATTGCGGCTCTCGTCCGGCCGCGACCTATCCCCTTTCAGAGGTCTAATCGATGCGTTCACTCGCGCTCCTACTGTTCTCTTTTTCCGCGCTTCTAGCGCAGACGTTCCGTGGCAATATCGCCGGGGTGGTTCAGGACGCCTCCGGCGCCGCCATTCCCAGCGCTACCGTTAAACTCGAAAGCCCGGCGACAGGCTTAACCCGTTCTACCGTGACCTCCTCGACCGGCGAGTTCATTTTCGCCGAACTGCCCGTCGGCAAATTCACGGTCATCGTCTCCCAACCCGGCTTTGAAACCAGGCGCTACGAAAATGTTGAAGTCGCCGTCTCGAAAACCAGCAACGTCGTGGTCGCCCTCGGCGTCGCCCAGCAGGCCTCTACCGTCGAAGTCTCCGCCCAGGCCGTGACCCTGGAAACCACCTCCTCGGCGCTCGTCGGCGTCGTCGGCCCGAAACTGGTCGCCGACCTGCCCATGAACGGCCGCGACTTCCGTCAGATGCTCAAGCTTAGCCCCGGCGTCTCCCCGGCGACGAGCTCGGTCAACGGCATGCGGACCTCCGGCAACAACTATCAGATTGACGGCGCCGACAATAACGACGCCTTCCATAACACCTCTGCCGTCAATCAGGGCGGCGTCTCCGGTATCGCCGGCACGCTGCTGCCGGTCGAAGCCATCGACCAGTTCTCGGTCCAGACCAACGCCAGCGCCGAAGCCGGCCGCAACGGCGGCGCCTCGGTAAACCTGGTCATCAAATCGGGCACCAACGACCTCCACGGGTCGCTCTACTACTTCAACCGGAACGAAGCCCTCGCCGAGCCCTCCCCGCTGCAGGCCGCCGGCGCCAAGCCGCGCGTCGTCCGCTCCAATCAGTACGGCTTCTCCGTCGGCGGCCCCATCATCCGGAACCGAACCTTCTTCTTCGCCACCGGCGAAGCCCAGAAAGCCATCGCCGCCAACTCGCTGGCCGCCACGGTCCCCTCCGACGCCTGGGTCGCCGACGCCCGCAACATCCTCGGCCGCTACGGCGTGCCCGTCAGCCAGGTCGGCCTCAATTCGCTCGCCTTCTGGCCCGCCCGCGGCAAATCGGCCCCGTTCGGCCTGAACAACTTCCTGTCGACCGACCAGAACGATTACGACTCCTACAACGGCATCATCAAGATCGACCACCGCTTTAACGACAACCACACCATCGCCGGCCGCTACTTCGGCGGCACCGGCAAGCAGGCCGCCGATGCCGGCTCGCCCTACCGCGAGTACTTCCAGGTCGCCCCCAGCCGCATGCACAACGTCTCCATTGTGCAGAGCAGCGTCTTCGGGCCCCGTATCGTCAACCAGATCACCGCCGGCGTCAACTTCTTCCTCCAGGTCTTTAACGACTCGGATATCTCGGCCAACCCCGTCGCCCTCGGGCTCAACACCGGCGTCACCGAAGCCAGCCTCCTCGGCACCCCCACCACTACCATCAACGGCTTCGCCCTCGTCGGCGCCACCCAGCCGCTCGGCCGCATCGACACCACCGGCCACCTCGTCGACAACCTCTCGCTCTCCTACGGCCGCCACCAGATCAAGATCGGCGGCGAATACCGCCGCGCCCGTCTCGATGTCTTCTACGACACCAACAAACGCGGCCGCTTCCTGTTCGACGGCGCCCGCGGCCCCTGGGCCACCGACAGCTCCCTCAACGGCAACCAGCGCGCCCTTGCCGACTTCCTGGCCGGCTACACCTCGAGCAACAACGGCGCCCAGATCGTCCGCGGCCAGCTCCAGCGCGACTACTACCAGAACTCGCTCGACTGGTGGCTGCACGACAACTTCCAAGTCAACTCGCAGCTCAATCTCAACTTCGGCGTCCGCTTCACCTACCACGGCCCCCTGCACGACGTGAAGAATTCGATCTCCACCTTCGTGCCCGGCCGCGGCTTCGTCGGCCCCAACGCCGGCCTCGAAACGCTCTACCCCCGCGACCTCAACAACTTCGCCCCGCGCTTCGGCTTCGCCTACACCCCCATCAAGGGCGGCAAGACCGTCATCCGCGGCAGCTTCGGCCTCTTCTATGACGTGCCGCCGCTCAACTTCATCGTCGCCAACACCGGCGCCCCCAACGGCGGCTCGGCCGGCGTTCACGCCAATCCCGGCGGCCCGGCCCCGGTCTACTCCATCGCCCTGTCGAGCGTCGACCTCGTGCTCAACCAGCCCATCTTCGGCACCGCCCAGCCCCGGCCGCCCTTCGGCGCCTACGCCATCAGCCAGGACTTCCGCACGCCCTACGTGCTGAACTATAACCTCAACCTGCAGCACCAGCTGACCAAGTCCACCCTCCTCCAGGGCGGCTACGTCGCCAGCGGCGGCCGCAAGCTCAGCTTCCTGCGCAACATCAACGCTCCCACCCCCGGGCCCGTCGCCGGCGCGCAGCTCCGCCGGCCCTTCGCCACGCAGTACCCCGACCTGGCCGCCATCAACGAGCTCAACTCCATCGCCGTCAGCAACTACCACTCCTTCCAGGGTTCGCTCCGCCAGACGATGTGGAAAGGCATGACGGCCACCTTCAACTACACCTACGGCCACGCCATCGACAACGGCTCGGACGTTCGCAACAACCTGCCGACCAACTCGAACGACCTGCGCAACGAACGCGGCTCGGCGAGCTTCGACGTCCGCCACATTGTCACCAGCTTCATCTCCTATGACATCCCCACCTTCGGCAAGGCGCTTCCGCTCCTCACCAAAGGCTGGACCGTCAACTCGCTGAACACCTTCCACACCGGAAGCCCGCTCAATATCCTCGCCGGCACCAACGTCAGCGGCACCGGCGACAGCCGCGACCGCGTCGATCTGGTCGGCGACCCGTTCTCGGGCGTCGTGCAGAACCCGGCCGTCCGCACGCTCCGCTGGTTCAACCCGGCGGCCTTCGCCCGGCCCGCCCTCGGCACCTTCGGCAACCTTGGCCGGAATGCCATCTACGGCCCCGGCTTCGGCGCCATCGACTTCTCGGTCTTCAAGGCCACGCCCATTACTGAGAAGATCACCACCCAGCTCCGGTTTGAGATCTTCAATATCACCAACCGGACCAACTGGGCCAATCCTGGTACCTCGCTGGCCAGCACGGCCAGCTTCGGCATCATCACCAACACCCGCAACGGCGGTTCCGCCCCAGGCCTCGGCTTCGGCGAACCGCGCAACATGCAGATCGCTCTGAAGATTATCTTCTAAGCGGTGGCTAACCAAGCCCCCGGGAGCGGCCTCGCCGGCTGCTTCCGGGCGCTTACTTCGTTTCGAGCAGATAAGTGGGCGTAATCCCGGTAACCGTCGAGAACGTCCCCGCCGCCGGCGTCAACCAGCTTGACGCGCTCTGCACCTTCCCCATATACACATGCGGATGTACCTCCACCCGCATCTCTTTCATATCCAGCGACCCGTAACTGTACACCGGGAACTTCGCCGAAGGAGGCTTGACGTTCTCCTGCACCACATACGGGCTCCGCAGCGCCGTCCGCACCGCCCGCTCCCAGCCGGCCTGATCCATCGCCGCGCCCACGAACGTCTGCATCTCTTCGGTATCGTCGTTCGGCCGCAGCGCTAGCCGCTCCCGGTTGGCGGTAATGAAGGCGGGCAGATCCACCTCTTCTTCCCCGTCCCACGCCACCATGCGCTCACTCACCACGCGCGTCGTCGGAACCAGACTCCGGATCGCGGCCCGGTCCGCGGCCGGAAAATGAGCCAGCACGGCCGGATCCGTCAACAGGTCGAAAATCGCCTTCTTCTGCGCCATGTCCGACCGGAAGCTGTTCACCACGCAAACCTTGCCCTCCCGGTAAGCCCGCACCAGCGCGTGCTGGTTCGGATCGAAATGCACGACAAACTCCCGCGTCTTCAGGCGCCGGTAGACAAGGTCGATGACAAAATCCCCTTTCCGCAACACCCCGTTCCGGTACTCCAGCTGTTCGGGAGAAGCGATCACCGTCGGCAGGCCGTGCGCCGAAAAGTTCTCCGCCAGCAGATGATACTCGCGCGATTCCAGGGTCTCAAACGGATGGCGCATCTCCAAAATCGCCACCTGCGGCACGTGCGTACCGCCAAACTCCTTAAACGCCTTCAGCAGCGCCGCCTGCAACTGCTTCACGCCGCCCAGCTTCGTCAGCTTGGCCCCTTTGCGAAACTCCCTCACCGGGCCAGTCTCGTATAACTCCTCCGCCAGCACCTCGCCGTACAGCACCCCCACCGGCGTCTCGGCGCTGTAATCGGAAAACCGCATGTACCCATCCGTCAGCGCCGTGTCCAGCAGGCCGGTCACCGCAAAGTGCTTGTAACCCGGATTCACCGCCGCTAACATGCGTTCGGCCGGCAGCAGATCCATCCGCGCCATCAGCGCGGGGCTCTCCATGGCCATCTTCCGTACCTGGTCCACCGCCCCCGCCAGCAGTTGACCACCCTTTACCAATCCGTCATACTGCTCCCGCGTGAGTAGATGCGGCCGCAGAAACGGCGAGATAGGCCGATCCCCCAACTCAAGCTTCCGGGCGCGTAAAGACGCGTGGAAGCGCTCCACCCAGCTCAAATCGCCAAACGGTTCAGTCTCTAAGATTCTGTGATAACGGGCAATCGCCTCGTCCACTTGGTTCATTGCGGTAAGCCGAAACTCCAGTATCTCACAACAGAACGCTCTCTGTATACTCAAACACCTCGAAAAACATAGCTAACCGTCTATTTTTCAACAGCTTACAATTTTCATGACAAGGATATGTAAAAATGAAGACCATGCCGCGCCTTCCGTTTCCCACCCTCCTGCTCCTCGCTGCCCTCCCGTGCGGGGCCGAAGAGGGCATGTGGCTGTTCAATAAGTTCCCCCGCCAGGACGTCCGGAAACGGTTCGGCTTCACGGTCACCGACCAGTTTCTCAATACGCTCCAACTCGCGTCGGTCCGGTTTAACAACGGCGGGTCCGGTTCGTTCGTCTCCCCCAACGGTCTGCTGTTCACCAACCACCACGTCGGCGCCGACTGTATCTACCAGGTATCGTCCAAAGAGAACGACTACATGAAGAACGGCTTCGCCGCCGGCTCCCTTTCGAACGAAAAGCCCTGCCCCAGCCTCGAAGTCAACGTCCTGCTCAAGATCGAAACGGTCACCGATAAAATAAAGGCCGGAACCACCGACGCCACCGCCCCGGCCGAAGCCGCCCGCCTCCGCCGCGCCAATGCCGCCGCCCTCGAAAAGCAGTGCGCCGCCGACACCGGCAACCGCTGCGACATCGTCACCCTCTACTCCGGCGGTCAGTACGACCTCTATCAATACAAGAAGTACACCGACGTCCGCCTCGTCTTCGCCCCCGAAGAGTCCATCGCGGCCTTCGGCGGCGACCCCGACAACTTCACCTACCCTCGCTACTGCCTCGATTTCTCGCTCTTCCGCGCCTACGAAAACGGCAAGCCCGCCCAGGTGAAACACTATCTGCCCTGGTCGAAATCCGGCGCCCGCGACAAAGAGCTCATCTTCGTCTCCGGCCACCCCGGCCGCACCGAGCGCCTCGCCACCATCGCCGAACTCGAGTTCCAGCGCGACGTCGTCATGCCCCTGTCGCTCGACGTCAACGGCCGCCTCATCCGGAAACTCCTCGCCTTCGGCGAGGCCGACCCGGAAAACAAGCGCATCGCCCGCGACCTGCTCGCCTCGCTCCAAAACGGCGTCAAAGCCCGCACCGGCTTCCTCGCCGGCCTGCGCCAGGAAGACCTGATGCGGCTCAAACAGGAGCAGGAAAATCGCCTCCGCAAGTCCATCGCCGACGACCCCGCCAAGCAGGCCCGCTTCG
The DNA here is from genome assembly GCA_019931245.1 of Bryobacteraceae bacterium CoA2 C42. GTDB lineage: Bacteria > Acidobacteriota > Terriglobia > Bryobacterales > Bryobacteraceae. The sequence goes on along the minus strand of JAINDL010000031.1, from coordinate 8,967 downwards.
GCAAAACCTGGGACGAGATCGCCGCCGCTTACAACGAGTATAAGGACTTCTACCGGCCCTACACCTTCCTCGAACGCGCCCCCGGCTCCGGCTCCGAACTCTTCTCCATCGCCAAAGGCCTGCTCCGCTACCAGGCCGAAAAGGCCAAGCCCAACGGCGAACGCCTTCGCGAATGGACCGACGCCAATCTCCCGGCCCAGGAGCAGCGGCTCTACTCCCCCGCCCCCATCTACCCCGCGCTCGAAACCCTCACGCTCACCGAGTTCTTTACCAACCTCGTCGCCACCTTCGGCCCCGCCGAACCGTTCGTCGCCAAAATCCTCGCCGGCCGCTCCCCCGCCGCCGCCGCCGCCGACTACGTCAACCGCTCCCGCCTCGCCGATGTCGCCGTCCGCAAGTCCCCAGCCGCCTTCGACGATCCGATGACGCAGGTCGCCCAAGCCCTCGAGCCCCAGGCCCGCGAACTGCGCAAGCGCTACGAGGACCGCGTCGAAGCCATCACCGTCGCCAGTTCGACGCGCATCGCCCAGGCCCGGTTCTCGATCTACGGCGATAACGAGTATCCGGACGCCACCTTCACCCTCCGCCTCACCTACGCCGCCATAAAGGGCTACACCAACCAAGCCGGCCGCCCCGTCCCCTGGGCCACCGACTTCGCCGGCCTCTACGCCCGCGCCTCCGGCGTCGAACCCTTCGCCTTGCCCCCCTCCTGGCTCCGCGCCAAGGCCGCCCTCAGGCTCAAAACACCCTACAACTTCGTCTCCACCGCCGACACCCACGGCGGCAACTCCGGCAGCCCTACCGTCAACGCCAAAGGCGAGATCGTCGGCATTCTCTTCGATGGCAACCTCGAAGGCCTGCCCAATCAGTACGTCTACCGCGACACCCGCGAGCGGTCGGTCCACGTCGCCAGCCAGGGCATCATCGAGGCGCTCAGCAAGGTCTACCGGGCCGCATCCGTGCTCAAGGAACTCGGCTTCTAGCCGCCTTCCGCCCATGCTGAGCCGATTGGCGGAGTACTTTGACTTTGCCGCGTTAGGAACCAACTGGCGCACGGAGATCCTGGCCGGGTGCACCACGTTCCTGACAATGGCCTACATCATCTTCGTCAACCCCTCCGTGCTCGCCGCCGCCGGTATGCCCGTGGCCGCGGTCACGGCGGCCACCTGTCTGGCCGCCGGCTTGGCCAGTATCCTCATGGGGGCCGTCGCCCGCTATCCGCTCGCCATGGCGCCGGGCATGGGGTTGAACGCTTATTTCACCTACGCCGTCGTCCAGGGCATGGGCGTCCCGTGGCCCACCGCCCTCGGTGCCGTCTTCCTGTCGGGCGCCGCCTTCCTGCTGCTCACCCTCACCGGCCTCCGCCGGCGACTGGTCGAAGCCGTCCCCCCTTCGCTCTACGCCGCCGTTGCCGCCGGCATCGGGCTGTTCCTGGCCTTCATCGGCCTCAAGAACGCCGGCATCATCGTCGCGCATCCGGCCACCACGGTGGCCCTGGGCCAACTCACCGCCCCCGGCCCCGCAACCGCCCTCGGCGGCCTGCTGCTGACGGCGGTTCTTCTCGTCCGCCGCGTCCCCGGCGCCATGCTGGCCGGCCTGCTGGCCACGGCCCTGCTGGCCGGTTGGAGCGCCCGCCCCGCGCCGGAGGCGTCGCTGACGGCCATCGCCGCCACCGCCGGCCACCTCGATCTCGCCGGCGCCCTCCGCCTCGGCTTCGTCGAAATCATCTTCGCCTTTCTGTTCGTCGACCTGTTTGACAACCTCGGCACCCTACTCGCCGTCTCCAAACGCGCCGGCCTCCTCGACGCGGCCGGCCGGATTCCGCGCGTCGACCGCATCCTGGTCACCGACTCGGTCGCCACCATGGGCGGCGCCCTGCTCGGCACCTCCACCGTCGTCAGCTACATCGAAAGCGCCGCCGGCGTTGCCGCCGGGGGGCGCAGCGGCGTGGCGGCCATCGTCGCCGGACTGCTCTTTCTCGCGTCCTTTTTCCTGGCGCCCTGGCTCGGCGCCGTCCCGGCGTACGCCACGGCGCCGGCGCTCATTCTGGTAGGCGCTCTGCTGATGACCCACGCCTCGGAAGTCGCCTGGGACGACTACCCCGCCGCCATCCCCGCCTTCCTGACCCTGGTCACCATCCCGCTCACCTTCAGCATCGCTTCCGGACTCGCCTTCGGCCTCATCGCCCACACCCTGCTCTCCGTCGCCGCCAACCGCGGTCGCCAGATCAGCCCGTTTCTCTATGTCCTTACGGCCATCTTGCTGGCCCGCTTTTTTTGGATTCCGGCCGCCTGAACACTGCGGGCGGATTCAGAAACAACGGTTCGGTCTCCGGCAGCAGCATCACCCAGAGAGCGTGAACACCTACCGCCGTGCCGAACGGAAACAACAGAATCGTCGCTGCCGCCGCCAGAATCCCCCCCGTATGCGCCCATAACTGCCAACGCAGAATCCCCCGCCCAACCACCACCAGCGGACCCGCCAGCAGCAGACTGAATCCCACGTAGAACGCCGCCACCAGCCGTTCAAACGGAATGGTCGTCAGGTCGTTGTTCCGGGCTTCAGCGTCAAAAGCCAACAGCCCCCGCAGACCGCCGAAGGCAACAAGAACACCCACCGACACTGCCGCGCTGGCAATACCGTAACCCACGAAAATCCTTCCCACTGCGCGGACCTGGTCCTGCAACTCGCTAGCACTCCACCACTTCATTGTAAGCGACGACAGCGATGACACCAACCCTCGACACTAGAGCGGTAGCACTAGACAGCACCGCCCCGCACCACCCGCCCGCGCCGCAGCCACCACCCCGCCAGCACCAGCGCCGCGATACCGTAAACCACCAGATTCCACGGCCCCCGCTCCACCCATCGGCCCGTCGTCCGCCATTCAGTCAAACCCCAATACTGCAGCGGCGTCAGCGCCATCCACACCGCCACCGGCGGCGCCGCCAGCACCGCCCAGTGCGGCAGCAGCCAGGTCAGATACCACGGATGCACATTCGCCGACAGCAGCAGAATCGCCAGCGTGGTCGTCAAAACGGACCCCGCCAACCGCCCCGGCCATAACGCCACCCCCCCCAGCAACCCCAGCACCACATACTTGGCCGCCGCCCGGCTTGGCGCAATCCACTCCACCAGCCAGAACAAACTCGGATTATTCGACCAGCCCCCCAAAAAACCCGTCGCAAAGTCCGCGTTCTCCCGGATGTCGCTCGCATACGGCAGGAACAGAACAACCGGAACCAGCACCGCCCACGCCGTCCGCCGCTCCGCCCGTACAAACGCCGGCAGCAGCAGCGCCGGCCACCACTTCACCGCAATCGCCAACCCCAGCGCCACCGCCGACCGGTAGCGTATCGCCACCGCCAGCGCCAGAATCAGCAGCGCATCGTTATGCCCCATCCCCGAAAACTCCACCACCGCCAGCGGACACCACCCGTAAAGCCACGCCGCCCGCACGCCGTGCCAGCGGCCCAGTAGCCACAGCAAGGTCAAATCGGCCACCACCGCCGGGACCTTCTGCACCCACAACGCCCCGGACCAGCGCGCCATCTCCCGCTCGAGATGCTCCACCAGCGGTCCGTAAACCGCCTTGAAGTCTTTGCCGTCCACGAGCGCGTAGGTCTCATCCCGCAACCCGCTCCAGCGCGGGTCGCCCGGACGCTCCTGATACGGATTCCCGCCCGCCAACTGCAGACGCCCCTCCCAGCGGTAGCGGTAGAGGTCGTCGGTAAACACCGGCGCCATCCAAAACGCCACCAGCCGGAACAGCACCGCGAAGCTCACCACCCACCGCTGCGCCCCGGACCCGGCCGGAGCCTCCGAGCGGCTGATCAGGATCAGATATACTAGAGAAATAAAAAGGTAAAGGAGCAAGGCGAACCCGGGGATCGCGCGAGCTTGCGAAGCCCACACCAAAGCCAAGTATCCGGCACCCAAAACCGTCCCTCCCCACCGCAGTCCCCGCATGCACACTACCATAGCCTTTTTCGTAGCCAATCAGTCGGCTCTCGAGCAGATCAAGCGGGATATGTTCGACGATACCTTCGCCGGCGTCCATTCGCTCGCCCTGTTCGACTACCTGCTGATCGTGCCCTACTTCGCCATCCTGCTCGTCCTGAGCTTCTATGGCATGCACCGTTATGAGATGATCCGCGGCTACTTCAAACACCGCCGCAACCTGCCCTCCACCCCGCCCCGCCGTTTCGACGAACTGCCCCCCGTCACCATTCAGCTGCCCCTTTACAATGAGCGCTTCGTCGTCGAACGGCTCATTGAAACCATCGTTAAAATCGACTACCCCAAAGATAAGCTGCAGATTCAGGTTCTCGACGACTCAACCGACGAAACGCACCCCTTCACCGAACGCCTCGTCGCCGAGTACCGCGCCCTCGGCCACCCCATCGAATACCACCACCGCACCAATCGCCACGGCTTCAAGGCCGGCGCTCTGCAGGAGGGTCTCCGCTCCGCCACCGGCATCGTCGTCGCGGTCTTCGACGCGGATTTCGTGGTCCCCACCGATTTCCTGCAGCGCACCATTCACTACTTTGCCGACCCCAAGGTCGGCGTCGTGCAGACCCGCTGGACCTACTTGAACCAGAGCGTCAATAAGCTCACCGAAGTGCAGACCATGCTGCTCGACGGTCACTTCGTGCTTGAACACGTCGCCCGCGCCGGCGGCGGTCTGTTCTTTAACTTCAACGGCACGGCCGGCATCCTGCGCAAAGAGATGATTGAAGATGCCGGCGGCTGGCAGCACGACACGCTCACCGAGGACTCTGACCTCTCCTACCGGGCCCAGTTGAAAGGGTGGCAGTTTGTCTACCTCCCGGAAGTCGAATGCCCGAGTGAACTGCCGACCGACATGCATGGCTTCCAGGTCCAGCAGACCCGCTGGTCGAAGGGCCTGACGCAGTGCGCCAAGAAGCTGCTGCCGATGATTCTCGAAAGCAACCAGCCCTGGCGCATCAAGCTCGAAGCGATCTGCCATCTCACTCCGAACATCGCCTACCCGCTCATGGTCGTCATGAGCCTGCTCATGCTCCCGGTCATGATCTGCCGCTTCTACATGGGTTGGATGCAGATGGTGTTCGTCGATCTGCCGCTGATGGTGGCCAGTTTCTGGTCGATCTCGGCTTTCTATCTGGTTGCCCAGCGCCAACTCCACGGCAAGGGTTGGTCGCGGTCGATCAAGCACCTCCCGTGGCTGATGATGGCCGGCGTCGCGCTCACCCTGTCCAACGCCAAGGCCGTGATGGAGGCGCTGGTCGGCTACCAGACCGCCTTCGCCCGCACCCCTAAGTACGGCATCGGCAAGATCCCCGCCAAGGCCAAGTACAAGAGTAAGATCGGTAAGCTGCCGTACGTTGAAATGCTGGCTGGCTGCTACTTTGTGTGGATGATGGTGTATTCGGTGGAAACCTACAACTTCCTGGCGATCCCGTTCCTGTCGCTGTTCGCGGGCGGCTACTTCTGGGCCGCCGGCAGCAAGTTCTGGTTTGAGTATCAGAACCGCCAGGCGTTTGAACGCGCCCGGCAGGTCCAGCTCGAAGCCGCCCGCTAGCAGTTCGGATTCCCGGCCCACTCCACCCGCCGTAGACCGGATGGCGACGTCGAGATCACCACGCAAGAACATCAGCCTCGTTTTGCACCGCCCCGCCCGCTACCAGATCCCCAGCCACTTCCACCAGGCAAAACCGAACGTGGACCAGATGGCGATATTGACCAGTGAGCAGACAAACCCCACGCGCCACCACAGCGGCAGCGCCACGTAGCCGTGCGCGAAGAACATCGGGCTGGGGGTCGTGCCATAGTTCGTCAGACCCGCCGAAAAGTTCGTAAAACAAGCAAAGGCGAACACCACCAGACCAAGCGGCGCCCCCTGCAGCACCAGCAGCGCCAGAAACGGCGGGTACATAGCCAGCAGGTGCGCCGTGATACTCGCCAGCAGATAGTGCGCGTAGAAGTAGACCAGCAGCGCAACGGCGAACAGCCACACCCAGCCGGCATCGCCAAACTGCGCCCCCACACTCTTGGCGAACGCCGTCGTCACCCCACCTTCGTTCAGCGCCTTGCCCAGACGCAGCAGCCCACCGTACCAGATGAAAATGTCCCAGGCGGCCGTCTCCGTCTTGACGTCCTCCCAGCGCAGCACCCCCGTCACCAGCAGCGCCGCGCAGCCGATCAGCGCCGTCAGCGTAATGTCCACCTTGTGCCAGCCGCTCGTCGCCCACAAACCACAAACCCCCACGAAGATCACGGCCAGAATCCGCTCAGCCGACGACATCGGGCCCATCCGCGCCAGTTCCGCGCTCGCAAACACCCGCGCCTCCGGCGTCCGCTGAATGCCCGGCGGCGCCATCCACATCACCACCCGCGGCAGAACCGCCAGCGAGATCGCCCCCGGCACCGATCCAGCCACCAGCCAACTCGTCCAGGTAATCTCAAAACCCTGCTGCGCCGCCATCTGCGCCACCAGCGGGTTCGACGCCTGCCCGGTCAAAAACATCGCCGCACTCACGCATATCGACTGGTAGACCGCCATCATCAGGTAAGTGCCCAACCGCCCCGCCGTCTCCCCCGGCAGCGACCCGTACAACTCGGCAATCGACCGCACCACCGGCAGCGTCACCCCGCCCGACCGGGCTCCGTTCGACGGAATTATCGTCGCCAGCGTCACATCACTCAACGCCAGCGCATAAGTCACCCCCAGCGAGGTCGCCCCGAACACCCGGACGAAGATTAGCGCAATCCGCCGCGCCAGCCCCGTATTCAGCAGCGCCCGGGAGATGAAAAACGCCGCCATGACCAGCCACACCGTTGGATCGCCATAGCTTTCAAGCGCCCCCTTGATGCTCAACCCGCCCACCACCGCCGCCGCCGTCAACCCGATCAGCACCACCGCCCCGCCCGGCAGCGGCTGCAGGATCAGTCCGCTCACCGTCGCCATGAAAACCGCGAACAACCGCCAGTCGCCGGGCCGGATGCCGGCCGGAGCCGGCCACAGATAAGCGATCCCGAGGTAGATCGCCAGCAGAGTTAGGGAGCGCAAAAGCTTCGAGTGCACGCGATCCGCCATTGTATCCCGTACGGCTAGGGAATAGGAAAATGCTACGAGCCTAGGATTTCTCCTATCATTTAACCGGATCTTCGGATGACAGACTAAAGAAGAGTCCTTGCCATGCGTGCTTTCTACCTCCTTGTTACCGTTTCGGCCTGCTCAAGTCTGTGGGCCGTTCCTTCCTATCAGATCTTCGGCCTGGGCAATCTGGGTGGCGCGGCCACGGCCTCTGCGATTAACAACAATGGAGTGGTCGTCGGTTCGAGCCTCAATGCGATGGGGGATTCCCGCGGGTTCGTCTGGAATGGCGGGAGCTTGATCGAGTTAGCCGGACTGCCCGGCAGCTTCCAGCGGTATGCCAGCGGGATCAACGACTCCGGGGTAATCGTGGGCTCAGTCGATGGCGCGGCCGTACAGTGGCGGAACGGGACGCCAAGCACGGTCGGCGCGGGTCCCGGTAACGCCATGGCCATCAACCAGAGCGGCCAGTTAGCCGGCATGTCCAACGGGCAGGCTTTCCGGACGCTGAACGGCCAGATTCAGCTGCTCGGCACCCTGCCGGGCGGCAGTTGGGCATCCGCCTATGCCATCAACACGGCAGGTGATGTGGCCGGCTACGGCGATTCAGCCTCGGGCAACATGCTTGGCTTCGTTTCGCAAAACGGCCAACTGCGGCAGGTCGGCACCCTGGGCGGGGGGGCGAGCTACGCCATGGCCCTAAATGACGCCGGGCAGGTAGTGGGCCATGCCGCGCGCAGGAACGGGGCTCTTGAGGCGTTTCTCTATCACAACGGCCGGATCTCCGGCCTCGGGACGTTGGGAGGCTTCGCCAGTTACGCCTACGGCATCAACCAAACCGGACAGGTGGTCGGCACCTCCTGGACTGCCGGCGACAACGCCATGGCCGCCTTTGTCTACAGGAACGGCCAGATGCAAAACCTGAACGACCTCGTCTCGCCCAACTCCGGCTGGGACCTGCAGGCAGCATACGGGATCAATGATCAGGGTCAAATTGTGGGCACGGGCATCTACGGGGGCCAGCAGATGGCCGTACTGCTCAACCCGATCGCGCCAACGCTGCCTCTCGCGAACCTCCAGCCGGTCTCGACGACTTCGACGCCGGAACCGGGCACGCTCGGCGGTTCTGGCATCGGCCTCGCCCTCCTGTTGGCACTGGGCCATTGGAGCCGCCGGCGGCCCGTGGCGGCTTAAGAATAGAGCTTTGTAATCAGGTTGCCGCCGAAGTCGGTCAGCTTTTCGTTCCTTCCATTATGGAGATAGAAAAGCTTGTGTTGGTCGAGACCCATCATGTGGAGCATGGTGGCGTGGAAGTCGCGCATATGATAGCGCTCGCCGACCCCGCGCAGACCGAGTTCGTCGGTTTCGCCCACCACCGTCCCGCCCTTGGCCCCGCCCCCGGCGAACCACATCGTGTAGCCGTGGGGGTTGTGGTCGCGGCCGTTGCCGCTCTCTGACATCGGCAGCCGGCCGAATTCCGACCCCCAGATGACGAGCGTATCGTCGAGCAGGCCGCGGGCCTTCAGGTCCTGTAAGAGCGCCGCGATCGGCTGGTCGGTCAGCCCGGCCATCTTCTCGTGGTTGGCGACCAGGTTCGAGTGCGCGTCCCACTGAATACTGACCGGGCCGCCGCCGGAGTATACCTGCACGAAGCGGACGCCCCGTTCGACCAGGCGCCGGGCCAGCAGGAGACGGGTGCCGAAGTCCCGGGTCTGCGGCTTATCGATGCCGTAGAGCTTCCGCGTCGCCTCAGACTCCTTCATAATGTCGACCGCCTCCGGCGCCGCGCTCTGCATCTTGAAGGCGAGCTCGTAGCTGGCGATGCGGGCGGCCATTTCCGAGTCCTCGGGCTGCGTGTCGAGGTCGTTCATCTTCTGCAACAGATC
>JAINDL010000127.1 GCA_019931245.1 Bryobacteraceae bacterium CoA2 C42 | reverse complement strand
TTCGGCGACCCGGACCTGAGACTTCCGGCCGTTGGCCCACGCCTCCAGCGTAGTTCGCTGTTCGGCGGAGAGTTCGATTGGCGGAGCAACGCGCATAAAAGTCCAGCACCTCAATTGTCGAGGCGTCGGAGAGCGCATAATGGCTACCATTACCGAAGCACTGCACTAGAGCTGCCTGGCGGTGCCTTCTGCCGGGGTGGATGTTGTATGCTGCCCGCCATCCCACTTACTCCCAGTAAAATCCCCGCTTATTCCCGTACCTCCGCTCTGCTCCAAAATGGGTCCTCCGGCCTATTCTCGCGCACCTTTCGCTCCCCCAAACTTGAATCATCGGTACTGGCCAGTCTCCCTCCGGCCCGCCAGACGCCCGAAACCGGAGTAACTCCCATTGTCATCTTCAACCTTTCGCCAGCTTGTCGCTGGCACTTGTTTTCTTGTGTCGGCCGGCGCCCGGCTTCTCGCCCAGCCCGATAGGCTCGCCCCGGACTTAGCCGGCCTCGCGCCGGACCGAGCGATCGACGTCATCATCCAACTTGAGGAGGCGCCAGGTGAGGACACTCCCTCGGCGCGGCCGAGCGCACCCCGTTCGAAGCTTCCGCAGCACCTGGGCGGCGTAAATCTGGCGGCCAACCGCCCGGTCCGCGAACTTGGTCTGATCCACGGCGTAGCCGTCCGCCTCCCGGTTGGTGCTCTCGCCTCCATCGCCCGCGATCCTCGCGTAAAGTACATCTCCCCGGATCGGGAGATCACGGGCAACCTACAAAACGCCATCCCCGCCGTTGGCGCCGATGTTGCGCAGAAATCCGGCTTCGATGGCCGGGGCATTGGCATTGCCATCATCGATAGCGGGATCAACACCCACCCGGATCTGATGGACGATGCCTGCAGAATCAGCCGGATCGTGTACCGCCAAAACTTTGCCCCGCCTGATCAGGGCGCCGAGAAAATCGACCTCCGAGCGCTTCCTGATCTCTCTGGCCATGGGACGCACGTTGCGGGTATTGCCGCCGGTAACGGACGATGCTCGCCGGAAAACCAGGGGAAGGCCATCGTCGCCAAAGTCCATAGTCCGAACGTCCGCTTCGTTGGGGTCGCTCCGCGGGCCAGCCTCATCGACCTTCGCGTCCTCAATAACGTGGGTACCGGAACGGACTCAGGAGCGATCCAGGCGATCGAGCGGGCTATTCAACTCCGTGAGCAATTCAACATCCGCGTCATCAACCTGTCGCTTGGGCGCCGGGTGTTGGAAACCTACAAGAAAGATCCTCTCTGTCAGGCCGTCGAGCGGGCATGGCGGGCGGGGATTACGGTGGTGGTGGCTGCCGGCAACTTGGGTCGCGTGGAAACCGTGCGTGACAGTAAGGGCAACGAGTACCGGATCAACGGGTACGGCACCATCGGCTCGCCCGGCATCGATCCTTTTGTTATCACGGTGGGCGCCATGCGCGACATGAACACGCCCGAACGTTCGGACGATCTGATGGCGTCCTTCAGCTCGAAAGGTCCCACCGGCATAGACCGATTCATCAAGCCCGACCTGGTCGCCCCCGGCAACAGGTTGTATTCCGCTTACCTTATGGGATCACAGTTTGGCGACCTGCTAGCGGAGAACCGCACCAGGATATTCGAGTCCAACGGCACCGTTGGGATTGGTAACTTCCTGCACCTGAGCGGCACCAGCATGGCCTCACCCATGGTTGCTGGCACGGCCGCCCTCCTTGCGCAGCAGTTAGGCTTGGCCTACACTCCGGACAGCGCCAAGGCCAAACTAATGAAGTCGGCTTCCAAGTCCTTTCCGGTCCTGAGCACCTTTCAGACGCAGACGATCGTCTACGATGTTTTCACCGTGGGCGCCGGATATCTCGACATTCCCGCCGCGCTGAACAACGGCGACATCGCGGCGACCGGGAGGCCCGCGCTCTCCCCCTCCATCCTCGACACCTGCAACCTTTCCAAGAACCGGTCGATGGGCGGCATTGGATGCGTCAAGATCAGTCACAGCCCAAGCTCCCTGTTTGGCGGTACGGCTCCCGGCCCCTGGAGCAACCAATCGGTCTGGGGAAGAAACCTCATCCTCAGCGATGGCTCTCTGTGGGGTTTCAACGGAGCGTGGAGCGACCCCCTGATGAGCGGCTACAGCCTGCTCTGGGGCGATAGCGTACTCTGGGGGGACAGTTTACTTTGGGGTGACAGCGTGCTCTGGGGCGATAACACCCAGCCGGGTCAGCAAAACGGCGGACCTTCCAGCATTCTCGGTCTGGGCGACCAGTAAGCGGGACCAGGATTCTCATTTTCTTCGGCGCGCGATCGCCCTCGAGACTGGAGGGCCGGGAGCGGGATTTGAGTTAGACGGATTCGGGCGGCCGGACCGGAGAGGGGGGGAGAGTTGCTCCGGCTGGCGGAGAAGGCTTCCGGGCCGCGTCAGGGGATCCGGGCATTGGCGACCGTGGGACGCGCAGAAGCAGCGGGCGCTTATGGGGCAAGGGAGCCGAGATAAGCGGCGAGGGCGAGCATGTCGCTGTTTTTCATGTATTTGACGACCTTGTCCATTTCCGCGCTCTGCCCGCCGCGGCGGGCGCCGGATTTGAAGTCGTAGAGCTGGCGGACGAGGGAGGTGGGAGAGCGGCCGGCGATGCCGGGAACCTGATCCTTCCCTTTGTAGCCGGGGCCGTGGCAGCTGGAGCATTCGAGCTCCTGGCGGTCGCCCCAGGTTTGGGCGAGGCGTTTGCCGAGGGCGAGGCTGCCGGGGGGGACGTAGGCGACGTAGCGGGAGGCGGGGTCGCGGAGTTCGAATTGGGTGAAGTCTTCGGGGCCTTCGAGGATACGGTCCTGGAGGAACTCGCGGGGGGAGTCGGGGTTGAACTTATAGAGCCAACCGGCAACTTCGGACTGGGGGACGTTGGCGGCTTCGACGACGCGGACGAAGGACTGGGGGCGGAGGGAGGCGAAGTAAGCGGCGGCGGCGGCGATTTCGTCGTCCTGCATGGCGACGGCGGTTTTGGTCATGTTGATGGTGGGGGCGCGGCCATCGACGAAGGATTTGCGGGTGCCGTCGCGGAAGGCTTTGACCTGGGCGATGAAGTACTCGACGGGCAGGCCGGCGAGGCGGGCGTTTTCCGGGCGGCCATTGCCGGTGGGGAGGTGGCAGTAGGCGCAGGCGCGGACTTCGGGGGCGCGGCCGTGCGAGACGATGGCCGGCATGGGGGGATGGGAATCGGGTTGCCAGTCGGGGGCGACGAAGAGGTTGCTGAGCTCTTTGCGGGTGAAGGAGCGTTTGCTGGTGGGGATTTGGAAGGGACCGGGATGGACGGTGGGGGCGGGGCCGGGTGGGGGCGGGGGGTTGGTGGGGTAGGCCCA
>JAINDL010000128.1 GCA_019931245.1 Bryobacteraceae bacterium CoA2 C42 | reverse complement strand
GGGGGGGGCGGCCCGGGGGGGGGGGGCGGCCGGGGGGGGGTGGGGGGGTTGACCGGAGGAAAGGGCGGCGTAGGGGGCCCTGGCGGCGTAGGGGGCCCTGGCGGCGTAGGGGGTATGATCACGATCGGCGGCGGGCCGAGCGGGGTGAAGAGCGGCTCAACCGGAGGCGGGAGGATGATCAAGGGCGGCCCCACGGGGGGGAAGAAAGGGATGGCCGGGGGTGCCAGCGGGGTGAAGGGGCCGGGCGGCACGGGGGCGATGGTCTCGGGAGGGAGGCCGGGCGGGGGGGGGGCCACGCCGGGCGGGAAGAGGGGGGGTACGGGGGGAGGGGGGGCCGGGGGCGTGGGCGTTTCCGGGGTGGTGGGTCCGGTGGTGGGCGGGTTACCGGTGCTCCAGAAGCCGCCGGGCGAGAAGGGGCCGGCGGGAGGGGGGAAGAAGCCCGGGGGTTCGGGCCGGGTGGGAGGGAGCAGCGAGGCGATGGGCGACTCGACCGGCGGGAGAAGGAGTTCAGTGGGCACGGGACTGGGGGTGGGGACGGGAGGAATCCAGTTGAGTCGGCGGGAGTCCTGGGCGATGTCGAGGAGGTCTTCCGGAGGTTCGAGGGCCGGTGGTGCGGTCGGTTCCATGGGGACGGAGGAGATGCGGTTGCCGCAGCGTCCGCGCAGCATGGCTTTGCCGTCGGTGAGGACGGTTTCTCCCTTCTTGATGGTCATGAGGCGGCGGGACCAGTAGACGCGGTCGCGAATGCGGTAGGAGACGTAACCTTGGCGGTCCTCCGTCAGGACGTGGGGTTGGAAGTTGGCTGGGCGAAGATCGGCGTAGTGGCTACGGATGACGGCGTCCTGCTGGACGGCGGCTTTCATGTCCGTTTGGGAGGCGAGTCCGCCGGAGACGACGGAGTAGGGATAGACCTTGCGGGAGGGTTCGGCGGGGGTGCCGGGGCCGGTAGGGATGGCGGTGGCCGGATGGGAGGCTTCCTGGCGTTGCAGGGTGGTCGCCCGCTGCCAGCCCAACAGGAAGGATAGGACGGCGGTCACGAGAAGCGCCAGCAGACCAGTCAGAATGGTGAGGAGCTTGCGGTTTTGAGAGCGGCGCGACAAGGTGGAGATAATCCTTGCTGGTTAGGAGTGGCGTGTGAATCGGATCTGGACCCATCGATGGTCGAAACCCATAGTTTTTGTAGTGTGCCTGGCACCTCTTGCCTGGCTCGGATGGCGCTGGCAGAACAATGCACTGGGGATAAACCGGATCGAGACAGTGGCTCGATACACCGGAGACTGGACTCTGCGATTTCTGGTGGGCGTCCTTTGCATTACGCCGTTACGCCGGCTGCCGGGTCAGAGCAGCCTCATTCGGTTTCGGCGGATGCTGGGCCTGTTTGCTTTTTTTTACGGATGTCTGCACGCTTGGCACTACTATGCGGTGGATGCGCAGTGGAACGAGGACATCCTCTGGGAGGATCTTACAACCAGGAAATTTTTTGCAGCAGGGCTATTCGGCTTAGTGGTTATGGTACCCCTCGCGGCTACGTCCTGGTCTGGTGCGATCCGCTGGTTGGGGGGGAGACGGTGGCAGCGGGTCCATCGATTGGTTTATGTTGCTGCAATTGCGGGAGTTGTTCACTATTACTGGCAGGGGAAGGCGGCGTTGTGGGAACCGGTGTACTGGGGTATTGGAGTTGGGATTTTGTTGGCCTACCGTACGGGGCACTGGATTTTTGAGGGGATTCGTCGTCGGAAAAAAAATACTTGACACTGATTCACTCAGGTTATATAGTTGTCTTGAGATCATATCTCAGGAGGAAATCTACCATGTCGATCACCAAGTTTTCACCGTTCGCTACGTTGAGCGAGTTTCCGGTTTCGTTTCGTCTGCTTGAGGACACGTTGAATCGCCTGGCCACTGAGGGCGAGGGAAACGCCCGTCCGTGGATTCCCGCCGTGGACATCCTCGAAGATGAGAACCAGTTGGTTCTGCGGGCCGATGTGCCGGGTGTCGATCTGAGCAAAATCGACATTCGTCTCGAGAACGGGACGCTGACGCTGAAGGGTCAGCGGGAGTTTGAGCGCAAGGACGATAAGACGGGCTACCACCGGGTGGAGCGTCAGTATGGGCAGTTCGCGCGGTCCTTCACGATGCCGGAGACGGTGGATCCGGAGAAGGTGGGCGCCGAATACAAGAACGGCGTGCTGCAGATCACGCTGGGCAAAAAGGAGCTGGCCAAGCCGCGGTCGATCCAAGTCCAGGTAAGCTAGTGGGTTGGCACCGACCGTAACGATTAATCGCCGCGCCGCTGAGCGACTGGCTGCCGGGCACGTCTGGGTTTACACCAGCGACATCACCGACCGGGGGGAGGCCCTCGGCGGGGATGTTGTCGACGTGCTCGATCCGCGAGGCCGTTCTTGCGGCGCGGCGCATTATTCGAGCTCTTCGCAGATTACGCTGCGTCTGCTGGGGCGGGAGTTTTCGGTGGCGGGGCGGATCGCCGCGGCGCAGGAGTTCCGGGACCGGGTGGTGCGGGATACGGATGCCTACCGGCTGGTGTGGAGCGAGGCGGACCGGATGCCGGCGCTGATCATTGACCGGTACGCGGATTGCTTCGTGGTGCAGGCTTTGAACCAGGGGATGGACCGGCTGCAGGGCGAGGTGGTGGCGGCGCTGGTGGAGCGCTACGGACCGCGGGCGATTGTGGAGCGGAACGACGCGGTGGTGCGGCAGAAAGAGGAGTTGCCGCTGCGGAGCGGGGTGGTTCACGGGGAGTTGACCGGACCGGTAGCCGTGACGATGAACGGTCTGCAGTGGGAGGCGGATCTGGTGGGGGGCCAGAAGACGGGCGTTTATCTCGACCAGCGGGAGAACTATCTGGCGGCGGCGCGATGGGGGCGGGGCCGGGCGCTCGATTGCTTTACCTCGTCTGGTGGTTTTGCGCTGCATCTGGCGCGGGGGTGCGAGAGCGTCGAGGGGGTGGATAGCGGGGCGGCGGTGCTGGCGACGGCGGAGGCGAACCGGCGGCGGAACGGACTGGAGAATATCCGGTTTCGCGAGGCGGATGTGTTTGACCTGCTGGCGGGGTTCCGGACGGGGGGACGGCAGTTCGACACGATGGTGCTGGACCCGCCGGCGTTTGCCAAGACGAAGGCGCAGGTGGAGGGGGCCGTGCGCGGGTATAAAGAGCTGAACCTGCGGGCGCTGCAGCTGCTGGCGCCGGGCGGGACGCTGATCACCTGCTCGTGTTCGCACCATATGAGCGAGGCGATGCTGCTCGCGGCCGTGGCCGAGGCGGCGCGGGATGCGCGGCGGAACCTCCGGGTGGTGGAACGCCGCGTGCAGGCGCAGGACCATCCGGTACTGCTGGGCGTACCGGAAACCCTGTATCTGAAGTGTCTGATCCTGCAGGCGTTGTGAGCGGGCCGGACGGGTCCGCCTTTGCATACGGCGGCGAAAGGTAGTATGTTGTCGGGCGGCCCATAGTCCGGGTCACCTTACATCCAGAGGAGACAACCGAGTGCGCTTGCATTCCCCGCTACGCTTTTTTCTTACCCTTGCCTTATCGTCCTTACTGGCCCTGGGCCAGCAGCCGGCTCATCGCGGCGGGGGCGAGGCAAACCTGGTGCTGCCCGATTTTCACCAAGCAACGTTTCTTGGAGGAATTTCGGGTTTTGACCTGTTACTGGGCGGCATGGTGGTCGCCGCGCTGGGCTTGTTGTTCGGCCTGCTGATCTACCGCGAGTTGCAGAACATGCCGGTGCATCAGTCGATGCGGGACGTCTCGGAGTTGATCTATGAGACCTGCAAAACCTATCTGGTGACGCAGGGGCGGTTCTTAATGGTTCTTGAGCTGTTCATCGGCGCCATCATCGTTTTCTATTTTGGTTTTCTGCAGCATTTCGAGTTGGCGAAGGTGCTGATCATTCTGCTGTTCAGCATAGTCGGCATCGCGGGCAGTTATGGCGTGGCGTGGTTCGGCATCCGGGTGAACACGTTTGCCAATTCGCGGTGCGCGTTTGCGGCGCTGCGCGGCAAGCCTTACCCTTGCTACGCGATTCCGCTGAAGGCGGGTATGAGCATCGGCATGCTGCTCATTTCGGTCGAGCTGATTCTGATGCTCTTCATTCTGCTGTTCGTGCCGCGGGATTACGCGGGCGCCTGCTTTATCGGCTTTGCGATTGGCGAGTCGCTGGGCGCGGCGGCGCTGCGGGTGGCGGGCGGTATCTTCACCAAGATCGCCGACATCGGGGCCGACCTGATGAAGATCGTCTTCAAGATCAAGGAAGACGACGCGCGGAACCCGGGCGTGATTGCCGACTGCGTGGGCGACAACGCGGGCGACTCGGTGGGTCCTTCGGCCGATGGGTTTGAGACCTACGGCGTGACGGGTGTCGCGTTGATCAGCTTTATTCTGCTGGCGGTGACGCGCGAGGAGGTGCGGCTGCAACTGCTCGTGTGGATCTTTGTGATGCGGGTGGTGATGGTGCTGGCGAGCGCGCTGAGCTACTTCCTCAACGAGGCGTGGGCCAAGTCGAAGTATGGCAACGCGGACAAGATGCACTTTGAGACGCCGCTGACGACGCTGGTATGGCTGACCTCGCTGATTTCGGTGGGTCTGACCTACGGGGTTTCGAGTCTGCTGATTCCGGC
>JAINDL010000106.1 GCA_019931245.1 Bryobacteraceae bacterium CoA2 C42 | reverse complement strand
CTTTGCTGGCCGCACCGGAACGAAGTCCGCACGGTCTTCATCCGTTTTACCCCAATGTTGGCGGGCTCGCCGAGGTCCCCTTCGCCATGGCCCTTACGCGGATCAGGCCGGCCGGATCGCACGGTGTGCATAATTCAGGTAGAAAAACACCGCGTCAAAGTAATCCAGGTTCTTCCCGTTCGCCCCCAGCTTCTTCTTGGTCACTAACTGCGTATCCGTCCGGATATACGTGTCCCACAACCCCGTCTCCTTCCCCAGCTTCCAAATCGTCGCCATCCCCTCCGACGTCGAATCATGCTGCCACCCCTTCGACTGCCCCACCACCAGAATCCGCTTCTTCCCCGGCCCCTGCGCCAACACCAGCGACGCGATTACAATAAGTCCCAAGATCATTCGCATAGCGCCCCCAGTCTATCGAAATGCAACTCCTCCCGCTTCTCCTCCTCGCCGCCAATCTCGAACCTCACAACGTCAAAGTCGAAGAGGTCACTTTTAAAGGCCGCCCCGCCCTCCGCCTCACCGACACCGCCCCCGCCTCCCTCACCGACCCCGCCCGCCTCGCCATCCTCAAAAACTCCTCCTTCACCGACGGCGCCATCGAATTCGACCTCGCCGGCGACCGCCTCCCCACCGCCCCCGAAACCTCCCGCGGCTTCACCGGCCTCGCCTTCCGCGTCGGCCCCGCCGGCCAACCCTACAACGCCTTCTACCTCCGCCCCTACAACGGCCGCTCCCCCAACCAGGTCCAGCGCAACCACTCCGTCCAATACATCGCCATCCCCGGCTTCGACTGGGCGCCCCTCCGCGAAAAATTCCCCAAAATGTACGAGTCCTACGTCGACCTCGTCCCCGGCGAGTGGACCCACGTCAAAATCGAGGTCCGCGGCAACACCGCCAAACTCTACGTCAACCACGCCACCCAACCCAACCTTCTCATCGATAACCTCCTCACCGGCCTCCCCTCCGGCGCCCTCGCCCTCTGGATCGGCCCCGGCAGCCAATCGCACTTCGCCAACCTCCGCGTCTCCCGCTAACATGCGCACCCTCACCCTCCTCCTCACCGCCCTCGCCCTCCAAGCCCAAGCCCCGGCCGATCTTGAAGCCGTCGTTACCACCGACGCCGGCGTCTTCCGCTTCGCCTTCGCCCCCGACAAGGCCCCCAAACACGTCGACCAGTTCCTCGCCCGCGCCCGCCAGGGCTACTTCAACGGCTCCGCCTTCTTCCGCGTCGTCCCCTACGGCATCATCCAGGGCGGCGACCCCCTCCTCAAGTCCCCCAAAACACCCCGCAACCTCTGGGGCACCGGCGGCCTCAACCTCCTCCCCGACGAGTTCTCCGACCTCAAACACGAACGCGGCACCGTCTCTACCGTCCGCATCCCCGGCAAACCCAACTCCGGCGGCGCCCAGTTCTTCGTCTGCATCGGCCCCCAAACGGCCCTCGACAATAAATTCTCCGCCTTCGGCCACGTCACCGAAGGCATGGACGTCGTCGAAAAAATCTCCCAATCCGCCGCCGGCCCCGACAACCTCACCACCCAACCCGTCAAAATCCTCTCCGTCACCATCGAACCCAAAAAGGTCGAACCCTTCCTCTCCGCCACCCCCGCCGAACTCGCCCGCACCGTCGAACTCAAAACCACCCTCGGCTCCCTCAAAATCGCCCTCGAACCCTCCTGGGCCCCCGAACACGTCCGCAACTTCCTCAAACTCACCGCCTCCGGCTGGCTCAACAACACCCCCTTCCACCGCATCGTCCCCGGCTTCGTCGTCCAGGGCGGCATGGCCCCCGGCCGCACCCACCCCGCCGACCGCTGGGTCCGCAACCTCAAAGGTGAGTTCCACCCCGACCGCAAACACCTCCGCGGCATCGTCTCCATGGCCCGCGGCGACGACCCCGACTCCGCCTCCACGTCATTTTTTCTCATGCTCGGCGACGCCCCCCACCTCGACGGCCAATACTCCGCCTTCGGACGCATCATCGAAGGCCTCGACGTCCTCGCCGCCTTCGAAAAGGAGCCCGTCAACGGCGAAACGCCCCAGCGCCCCCTCCTCCTCCTCGAAGCCACCATCCTCCCCTAAAAATCGGTGCCACTTCTAGCCTGCGCACGGGCTACTTGCCACCCGCGAAGTTTTGCAGTGTTACGTGGTGAACTTCCCCCCTGGGGAAGCGTTCGAAAATCCCCAGAAGCGCACAGGCCGAAGCGAGTCCGTTGTGCGCGAGTTCCATAAAAGCGCACAGGCCGCGCAGGCCTGGCACCAACGGGCGAGGAACTCGCCCCTCCTGCCGGGCCGAAGCGAGTCCGTTGTGCGCGAGTTCCCAAAGAGCGCACAGGCCGCGCAGGCACGGCTCGAGCGAACGAGGAACTCGCCCCCCCTGCCGGGCCGAAGCGAGTCCGTTGTGCGCGTGTTCCAGAAGAGCGCACAGGCCGCGCAGGCACGGCTCGAGCGAACGAGGAACTCGCCCCTCCTGCCGGGCCGAAGCGAGTCCGTTGTGAGCGAGTTCCCCAGAAGCCTTGATCAAAAAGCTTCTGACCCTCGCCTTCCCGGCCCTCATGACCCTCTCCCTCTCTGCCTTCGCCGCCACCTCCAACGACAAGCCGAAGGCCGACGAGAAGAAGGAAGACAAGAAGAAATTCAAGAAGAAGGACCCGCACGCGTTCTAACTCTTCTGTCCGCCGGGCCGTCCGCTACCGAGGCTGGCGGCCCCTTAGCCCCGCAACGCCATCCCCGTCATCCAAACCCCCACCAGCACAATCACCCCCGCCGCCACCACCGGCAGCCGCCTCCCCCACACGCTCCCCCCCAGCCCGCTCTCCCCCCACCGTCCCTTTCCGTAAACCACCCCCAGCCCGATCCCCGTCAACACCACCGCCATCCCCGCGCTAAACCCCACCAGCAGCACCAGCCCCACCCCCACTCGCTGGAGCGAAATCGCCGTCAACAGCAGCACCAGCGCCGACGGACACGGCACCAGCCCCCCTCCCACCGCCAGCGCCAAAATCCCCCCGTTCGTCTCCACCTCATGGCTATGCCCATGCGCCAATACCCCCGTCCGCTGCAGCAACAGCCACATCCCCACCAACACAATCGAGGCCCCCGCCACCACCCCCATCGTCCGCGCCAACTCATCCGCCCGCACATACGCCGTCAGGTACAGCGTCGCCATCCCCAACCCAAACACGCTCACCGTATGCGTCAACGTCACCACCCCGCCCAACAACAACGCATGCCGCCACGTCCCCCGGCTCCCCACCAGAAACGCCGCCACAATCGTCTTCCCGTGCCCCGGCGACAACGCATGCACCGCCCCCATCCCAAACGCCACCGCCAACGCCGCCAGCCAAACCCCTACCCCCCACTCCCCCCGCCCCAGCATCTCCCGTAATCCATCCAAGCGCGCCTCTCCCCCTTCTGTTGCATTTACAATGGTGTCTGCGTCTCCCCCCGATGCCCCCCGTCATCACCGCTCAGGACATTCCCTCGCACGGACAGCTCGAGGTGGCCACTGGCACAATTGTAACCCCCGCCGCCCGCGACCTCGCTCGCGAACGCGGCGTCTCCATCCTCGAACGCCCCGCCTCCCAGCTCCGCCCCCCCGCCAACCCCGCCCGCACCGTCGCCCTCGGCGCCGACCACGGCGGCTACCCCCTCAAAGAACTCCTCAAACCCGTCCTCACCGAACTCGGCTACCTCATCCTCGACGTCGGCGCCCACTCCACCCAACCCGTCGACTACCCCGACCTCGCCGAACAGGTCGCCCTCGCCCTCTGCCAGGGCCACGCCGCCCTCGGTGTCATGATCGACGGCGCCGGCATCGGTTCCGCCATGGCCGCCAATAAACTGCCCGGTATCCGCGCCTCGCTCTGTTACGACCGCGCCTCGGCCCGCAACGCCCGCGAACACAACGCCGCCAACGTCCTCACCCTCGGCAGCCGCCTCCTCACCCCCTCCCAGGCCGAAGAGGTCCTCCGCACCTGGCTCGCCACCCCCTACGCCGGCGGCCGCCACCAATCCCGCATCGATAAAATCTCCGCCCTCGAAAAAAAATATCAAAAGTGACCGAAGCCGAACTCGAACAACTCGTCGCCCAGATCGCCGAAGAAATCCTCTCCCGCGTCTCCCCCGCCGTCCCCGCCGCCACCCCCCTCCCGGCCCCGGCCCCCGCCCCCGTCTCCCCCCCCGCGCCCGCCCTCTCCCCACAAGCAATCGCCGCCCTCATCGACCACACCATCCTCCGCCCCGACGCCACCGCCGACGACGTCCGCCAGCTCTGCGCCGAAGCCCGCCACCACCGCTTCGCCGCCGTCTGCGTCAACCCCTACTGGGTCCCCCTCGCCGCCCGCGAACTCCGCGGCACCCCCGTCCAGGTCTGCACCGTCGTCGGCTTTCCCCTCGGCGCCACCACCACCGCCAGCAAATGCGCCGAAGCCGCCGAAGCCATCTCCCTCGGCGCCACCGAAATCGACATGGTCCTCAACGTCGGCGCCCTCAAAGCCGGCGACCTCGCCGCCGTCCAGGCCGATATCGCCGCCGTCGCCGCCACCTGCCACCGCGCCGGCGCTCTCCTCAAAGTCATCCTCGAAACCGCCCTCCTCTCCGACCCCGAAAAAATCGCCGCCTGCCACGCCTCCAAAAACGCCGGCGCCGACTTCGTCAAAACCTCCACCGGCTTCGCCAAATCCGGCGCCACCCCCGCCGACGTCGCCCTCCTCCGCTCCACCGTCGGCCCCTCCCTCGGCGTCAAAGCCTCCGGCGGCATCCGCTCCCTCGCCAACCTTCAGGCCATGGCCGCCGCCGGCGCCTCCCGCATCGGCGCCTCCGCCTCCGTCCACATCCTCGCCCAGGCAGGCCAACCGTGAGCCCCTCCGCCCCCCCCGACCTCCGCTTCAAAGACCGCGCCGAAATCCTCGACTTCCTCCTCGAAGTCTCCACCGCCACCCAGGAAACCCTCGACCTCCACCGCATCCTCGCCAACGTCGCCTCCATCGTCACCCGCGTCATCCCCTCCCAACTCTTCGCCATCCTCCTCTACAGCGAACGCCGCAAAGGCCTCCGCATCCGCTACGCCCTCGGCCACCGCCAGGAAATCGTCGAAAACCTCCTCATCCCACTCGGCGAAGGCGTCACCGGACTCGCCGGCCAAACCCGCGAAACCATCCTCTCGAACGACGTCCGCCGCGACCCCCACTACCTCCCCGCCCTCGACGCCGTCCGCAGCGAACTCGCCGCCCCCATGATCGCTCGCGGCCGCCTCGTCGGCGTCATCGACCTCCAGTCCACCGCCGTCAACGCCTACAGCGAGTACGACAAAATGCTCGTCCGCCTCCTCGCCTCCCGCGTCGCCATCTCCATCGACAACGCCCGTCTCTACCGCCGCGTCGACCACGCCCACCGCACCATGCGCACCCTGGCCCGCGTCTCCCAGGAGTTCTCCTCCATCCTCGATCTCGACGATCTCCTTCGCAAGCTCGCCGCCCTCATCCGCTCCCTCATCGACTACGACGCCTTCTCCATCCTCCTGCTCGACGCCCCCAACCAGCTCCTCCGCCACACCTTCTCCATCCGCTACGACCAGGAAGTCACCCCCGCCGCCATACCCCTCAGCCGCGGCATCACCGGCGCCGCCGCCCGCTCCCGCCAGCCCGTCCTCATCGAAGACACCGACGCCGACCCCCGCTACATCGCCGCCCACCCCAACATCCACTCCGAAGTCGCCGTCCCCCTCCTCCTCCGCGACCGTCTCCTCGGCGTCCTCGACCTCGAAAGCGTCCGTCTCAACAACTTCACCCACGAGCACGTCCGCACCCTCACCCTCCTGGCCCCCACCATCGCCAGCGCCATTGAAAACGCCCGCCTCTACGAAGAAATCGCCCAGCGCGAGCGCCGTCTCGACGAAGACCTCCAGGCCGCCCGCAAGCTCCAGGCCATCCTCCTCCCCTCCGACCCGCCCGAGGTGGAAGGTCTCGAAATCGCCGTCGGCCTCAAGCCCGCCCGCGAAATCTCCGGCGATCTCTTTGACTTCTTCGATTACGACAGCGGCCAGGTCACCATCGTCTTCGGCGACTCCTCCGGCAAGGGAGCCGCTGCGGCCCTTTACGCCGCCCTGGTCGGCGGCCTCCTCCGTTCTATGGCCCGCCGCAAACGAGGCCCGGCCGACCTGCTCCGCCAGCTCAACCAGAGCCTGGCCGAGCGCAAGGCCCAGGCGCAGTACGCGACGCTCCTGGCCCTGCTCTGGGACGCCCGCACCCAGCGCCTGACCATGGCGAACGCCGGCGGCACCCCGCCCATCATCTGCCGTGGGGAAGAGCTCTTGAAGCCCGACACCTCCGGAGTCCCCGTCGGCCTCCTCGACGACCGGCGGTATGAAGAAACCGGCATGCAGCTCCAAACCGGGGACCTGATCGTGCTGGCCTCGGACGGCATCCAGGACGCGTTTAACGCGGAGGGAGTGGAGTTCGGGCGCGAGCGCCTCGGCGAGGCGATCCGCCGCCACTCGCAGGACCCGGTGAACGAGATCGTGAACCACCTCTTCGCCGGCGTCCAGGCCCACACGGGAGAGGTAGCCCAGTTCGACGACCAGACCATCGTCATCCTCCGCGTCCGCTAAGCCCCCGCAAAGAACCCGAAAAAACGACCCCGGCGCCCAGCCCGCCCCTCCCCTGAGGAGCCCCTGCCGGCAATCCTGGCGCAGAGAAAACGCATGATCGACGCCCCAACACACAGGTTGGGAGACTCACGGGGATCAGAAACGGGCCGCTTCGGAGGCGGGATTCGGGCGGCCATTGCTGCGCCCCGCATCACTCAGACGATAAACTTACGATCGAACTTGGGGACAGTCATTGAACGTTTCAGGAAAGATCGCCGAACTGCTCCGGCTACCCGCGGAAACAGAGGGGGGCGAATGCAAGCGCGATAACACAGACTCGAAGACGATCGGCGAGTACATCTCGGCACTCGCCAACAGCGCCGCTCTTCACGGCAAGCTGACTGCCTCTATCGTGTGGGGCGTCGCGGACGGAACCCACGCTGCCGTTGGAACCGGCTTCCGGCCGAACCAGAAAGAGCAAGGCAATGAGGATCTCGAAAGCTGGCTCCTCCACCAATTGAAGCCGAGGATCGATTTCAAGATTCACGAATCCGACTCCGGCGGCACGAACATGGTCTTGTTTGCGCGAGACGCTCCACAACTGCATCGCGCACCAGGACTACACACTCGCTGGACGCATTATCGTGGTCGAATCGCCCGGCACGCTTCCATTTGAGAATCTCGGCTCCTTCATTCCCGGCAGCGTAGAGGAAATGCTGCCGCGGAATGTGAACCTGCCGCGGAAAGCGGACGAGGAGTAGGGCGAAGAGTGATCCTTCGCTAAGTGTCCACTTCGCGGTCAGGTGGACACTTCCGGAAGAGCTAGCTCAAAAACGGTGGGCGGCGCAAGACGGTGACGGCCGGACGCTTACCATGTTCGCTCTGGCGCACGATCATATCCTCAACGCGCCGTACGATGTACCCGGCACCGCCCCGAATGACGCGAAACGTCACGAGAAGACGACGGAGCTCCTAGGGAAGGGACGCTCAGGCGCGGCGACCGCTCGGCTTGCGGTGAATTGCTCTACTACCTTTCTGGTTTTCATGGTCATGGTGACCACCTCCACAACAGAGGTGGTCACAGTGCTGTTGCCGTCTCGGGATAGGTGTCGGGCGAAACACCGGACGGCCCCCCTCCTCTCTTGCGAGCCCCCCCGGCGGCTATGGGGGCCCCGATCAAGAGACGAAGGCAGAAGGATAAACCAGTGATCGAAGTGAAAGCCTGAGGCTATGGCAATTCACCTAATCTGACTTCTCCTCCACTCGCTCTGATTGCACCGACGATGATTTGCCTGATCTCAGCCAAGAACGCTACGGATGGTGGTGTCATCACGGAGTCGGGCAAGGGCGCAGCCGCGTCATAGATCCCTTGAATCGCTTGAGCTCGGAGACGCGTGGAGCCAGATCCGACGAACTCATCATAGGCCGTACGCCATCGCATCAGGTGTGTCTCCACTAGCCGCTTTACCGCGAGATCGTGGAGCGATATGTCGACCATTTGCCGAATGTGAGCAATTGCCGTCTGAGCCTCGGATTCGCCTTCCGGGGTCCTCGTCCATGTAATTGGGGAGTTCAAGTAACGCGACAGGGATTCTCGAAGTTGCATAACGAGGTCTGCAACTGGGCGAAGGGTATCGTATTCGGTATCGAGTTCGCCGGCAATACGACGATTAAGCGCTTTTATGCGAGTCCAGTGTTCTTTTCTGAAGCCTTCGTAGCTGCCCATACCAAGTCGCGCAAGCCACGGTCCTTGAAACTTCTCGACGGCCTCTTGGACGGCAAAATTGATTCCGGTTGGATCATAGATCGGACGCGCTTCAGCCGGAGGGGGCGGCAAGATCGCATTTTCAAAAAATGAGACGAGTTCACTCAGCTGAAGCTTCATGTACTCCGCAGCCTTTGGCGGCAACTTCGCAAGCTGTCGATCGACGCCCCCCAACATAAAACACCGCGAGTCCAGGCCCTGCTCGATCACCTTCACGACGGAAGCACCGAGCACGTCCCGAAGGCTGGACAGTGCATTCAAGACGGAGGCCATGACGTGAGAACGCTTTGCCGGAAATGAAGGAAGATTTTGTCCTTTAATCTGATCAAAGTGCGTGAATGCGATTGCCAGCTTTGCTTCGTGTCCGCTAGACGCAACGGCCCTCAATACTGAGAGCGGCGCCGCCTGCATCGGCTGTTGTGCGTTGTCGACCAGTAGAACAACATCTACTTGGCTAAATCTGCGAGTGATATGAGTTGTGACGCTAGCAGATGAATCCGGAGTATGACCGAGCCCCTGGCCATCAATGAAGGCAACCTTCGGCTGCTGTTCGGTGAACGTCCCAAACAAGGGTCCGCGAACTCGAATTCCATCCACCAATGGAGTCAGGAGGCGCCCAAATTGCGGCCAGTAGTTGCTTGAGAACCACCGAATCTGCCGAATGAACTCGTCACGATCCGTCGACTTAAAGAGCCACAAATCCGGCCACCCGGAGCGCCGCCGGCTTAAGTCACCCTTTTCCACCCTGTCAAACCGGGCGCGCACATCATCAAGAATGTCTTGAACCAGTTCGTGAAAGCCTTCTTGTTGCACTAGATTCCGTTCAAAATGCTCTTCAATCAACTCGCGTGCGGCGTCGCGGTCCTGGCCAGACGCCCGTGGGTCGATACCAAGGTCTGCGGCAATTTCACGTTCGACAAGCTTGGTGAGTTCTCTGATCCGGTCTAGGAACAATTCCACTTTCTTCTGATTTGTAAGGCGCTCAGCATCGCTTAGTACTGCCTCATCGTCGAAGATCACCGGGGTACTGTCGACATCAAATGACATCTCGTCGACTTCCTCGGACGCACCCTCGTTACGCCAAGCCCCCAATAGATAGCTCAGACGGAACTTTTGATCCCGATGATTGAGAAATCTATCGGCGATCTTCTCCATTTCAGCCTTCTCAAGCACCGCGAGGGCTGAATCAACCACGCACTCTTCGATATTCGCGAGGGTCTGGAATTCGCTGAAGAACGTTACGACCGCTTCGAAATCGCCCGGCGTCTGGACCACTTCGATATCGGCAATCGTAGTTTTCGCCGGCGCCGTCGATGGAAAACGGTCATCGTCCGGATCTGACCCAATCAGCTGTCGCAGAAGTGAAGTCTTCCCAGCGCCCGTCGTACCCACGAACATTACGCGTGTGTAACCCTCGTCCTTGTTTGGGAGATGAATGTGCGCCTCCCGAATGCTCTCCGAGTCTTGGTGTCCAGCCTGAATTTCGTCATAGAAGGCATCAACGACTGGCTTTGAGAATCGCAGCTCGGCTTCTTTGCGCTTGGCTGCATTCCACCATGACGAGTCCGCGAGGATCGCGTTCATCTCAGTCACCATCGCCTCCGCTTCCAACTCATCTGCGGTCCCGAGTCCTCGCCGGACCTTTAGCCCAACTCGACCCCGAGAGTCTTTGCGTAAAGGATGTCTAAATCCAATCGACCAGCCAGGCCGATTCGATCTTGATTTGCTTGCAGTATAGATCTCTTTGCTCATAATGTTGTTCCGTGTTGTTCCAGGACTCCATTCTGCTCCAAGAATCGATGCGTGTCAAGTGTTTTCGCCACAACATGGAACAACGCTACCTGTCGCATGGTCTCCTCGATTTTCGGTCGGCAGTTTTGGCGCGGTTCACTGTTCTTTGGCACTCAACCAAGCGTTTAGGTTGTTGCAAGTTGCCCCCGCCCCCGCTCCTGATCAGGCACCGCTTCGCTTAACGGCTATCGCCCAGCCGCGCCCGGCGCTCGGCTCCGTTCTGCTTTGTCAGCTCCCCCAGACAGATTCCGCCTACCGGTCCGTTCGCTACCGCTCACCGGAATCCGCCCGGTCCCCCCAACAAAGCACTCCCCCTCCCTTGGGAGCGCCCCCGCTCGCTTTTGGGTGCCCCGATCAAGAGACGGAGGCAGAAGGAGATAGCAATGAACAACGTGACTCTGATTGGTTACCTCGGCAGCGACGCCGAAACCCGCACCACCCGCAACCACTCCACTCTCACAACCCTCTCGCTGGCCACCCAGCGCACCTGGAAAGACCGCGAATCCGGCGAACGCCAATCGCAAACCACCTGGCACCCCCTCGTCGTCATATGGAATCGGACCGATTTTCAAGCCAGTTTTTCCTTTTGAAGCCAGTTCGCCGGTTTCTTAGCCGGGCGGCTCACGCCAAAATATGTTATTGCGTACACAGAGTACGCACTGTGGAAACCGAAAAGATTGGCATGCGTGAGTTCCGCGAGAACCTGGCGGGTTACCTCGAAAGCGGCAAACCGCTGGCGATCACTCGTCACGGCGAGACGCTTGGGTTCTATATTCCTGCTCAGAAGCGCACAGGCCGCGCAGGCCCGGCACCAACGGGCGAGGAACTCGCCCCTCCTGCCGGGCCGAAGCGAGTCCGTTGTGCGCGTGTTCCTCAGAAGCGGAGCCGCAAGGCGGAGGTCGAAGCCATGCGTGCTGCCGCGAAAGATCTGGACGCCATGATCGCCACGTGGGGCGCGTCTGAGGATGAGCTCATGGAAGAGTACAAGGAGATCCGGCAGTCCATCCGCGAGAAGAAGCGGAACGCGAAGTAGCCGGCGATAGAACGTAGAGCCCTGGTGCTGGACTCCAACATTCTAATTCGCGCCGTTCTCGGCAATCGAGTTCGGCGGATTCTCGAAGCTCACGCCGACAATATCTCCTTCTTCGTTCCGGAATCCGCATACGCAGAAGCAGAGGAGCATTTGGTGGCGCTCGTCGTCAAACGCGGTGGCGATCCCGCAAAAGGACTCGCCTCTCTGCGGTCAATGGCCGCGCTCGGCACGATTGTCAGTCAGGATCTCTACGGCGACTTCGAAGCCGAAGCGCGGAAGCGGCTCGGCGCACGCGATCCCGAAGACTGGCCCATCCTCGCGGCCGCGCTTGCCCTCGGCTGTCCGATCTGGACTGAGGACACCGACTTCTTCGGCTGTGGCGTCGCCACATGGACGTCCGCCAGCATCGGCAGTTTCCTTGGACAGTAGCGTTCCTTTCACTACGGTTCTACCCATCGTTTGGCCGCGGGGCCGTCAACGATTTATTGGCGGTACGGATCCACGTGTGACCGAAGCGCCTGACTAACGTTGGTCCATCGTATTCGTTTGCTCCCCTTGCCACCATCCTTGCCCGGGCACCGCTGCGCTTGACGGCGTGACCGCCTGGCCGCGCCCTGCGTTCGTCTCCGCTCTGCTTTGCCGGTTCCCCCAGCCGGATTCCCCTCTGCGAGTTCGTTCGCTGTCGCTCACCGGAATCCGCCCGGTCTCCCCCAACAAAGCACTCCGACTCACCGCTTCGCTCTTGGGAGCGGCCCCGCTTGCTTTTGGGTGCCCCGGTCAAGAGACGGGGCAGAAGGAGACAACGAAATGTTCAACCACGTGACTTTGATCGGCTACCTCGGCTCCGACGCCGAATCCCGTACCACCCGCAACAACTCGACACTGACGGTCCTCTCGCTGGCGACCAAGCGCACTTGGAAAAACCGCGCGACGGGCGAACGCGAGTCGCAAACCACCTGGCACAAATGCGTCGCATTCGGACGTACGGCGGAATACGCCGCTGGCCTCACGAAAGGCGCTCACCTCCAAGTCATCGGCGAGCTTCAAACGCGCGAATACATCGCCTAGGTGCGGGAGTGCACCACACTCTCAATGATCTCCACCGGGACGATGTCGCCAGCATGACGGGCAATCACGCCGGTCAATTGATGCAGGAAGCCAGGCCCGGCTTCGCCACGCGCTTCGAGGCCGATCCGCTGCTTCATAGCTCGTACTTCGTGATGATCTCGGGCCAGATGCCCTGGGCCGTCAGAATGAGTTGCACAGCATCACGCACCGCGCCGCAGCCGCCGCGGTTGGGCGTCGTCCAATGGGCCGCTCCCTTCACCTCTTCGCGCGCGTTCGCTACCGCGATGGCTAGGCCTACGCGGCGCATGATCACCACGTCGGTGAAGTCGTCGCCGATATAGGCGACCTGCTGCGGATCGATCTTGGCGTCGGCGAGGATCTCTTCGAGGATCGGGATCTTCTCGATGTGGCCTTGATAGACGTAGGCCATTTTGCACTGCTTGGCGCGGACTTCGGTGGCCGGGGAGACGCGGCCGCTGATGACGCCGGCCTTGATGCCGTACCAGCTCAGCCACTGCAGGCCGATGCCATCTTGCGAATCGAAGCCCTTGGTCTCAAAGATCTGACCGTCCGGGCCGGGGACGTTCCAGAGGGTGCCGTCGGTCATCACGCCGTCGACGTCCATGAGGAGGAGCTTGATTTTGGAGGCCTGAGCGAGCAGTTCGGGAGCGAAAACTTGGTCCATGAACCTCTCGGTTTACCAGCGGGGCGCTGGGCTACTGGCCGATGGCGAACAGGTGCCGGCCGCCGCGGAGGTACAGCGTGCCGTCGACCACGGCGGGGGTGGCCATGACCGGCTCCCCGAGTTCGTTTTCCGCGAGGACCTTGTACTCCTTGCCCTGCTGCAGGACAAAGGTGTGGCCATCTTCGTTGGTGATGTAGAGGCGCCCGGCGGCGGCGACAGGAGAGCTGGTGAAGCCGGAAGCGGTGCCCAGGCGCTGCTGATAGAGGCGCTCGCCGGAAGTGAGTTCGAAGACGGTCATCACCCCGTTGTCGAGGCAGAAGTAGCCGATGCCGTCGGCGAGCAGGGGCGTCTGCATGTAGTTGCCGGAGCGATCCTGGCTCCACGCAATCGCGGCCTTGTTCTGGCTGAGATCGCCTTTGGCGTCCGGGCGGATGGCGTAGATGGGCCGGCCGCCGCCGTGGGCCGCGGTCAGCACGATGAGGCCGTTCGCGAAGACCGGCGTGGGGACGGGGATGTCACCGGTACCCGCGAGACGCCAGCGTTCCTTGCCGGTAGCGAGGTCATAGCCGCCCATGTGCTTCCAGCCGTTGACGACGACCTGCAGGCCGCCTTCGCCGTTGGGGAGGACGGCCGGGGTGCCAAAGGTGGGGACGTCCTGGCGCGGCGTCCGCCACAGCTCCTTGCCGGTCTTGGCGTCAAAGGCGGCGAGGAAGGAGTTCTTCTGGACATCGGCCTGGATGATCACCTTGTCCTCGTGAAGAATGGGGGAGCTGGCGAAGCCCCACTGGGCGTCCGGGGCGACGTAATAGCCGGAGTCGAGGACGCCGAGATCCTTCTTCCAGAGCAGCTTGCCATCGAGGGAGTAGGCGTAGAGGCCTTCGGAGCCGAAGGAGACGATGAGGCGCTGGCCGTCGGTGGCAGGGGTGGGGTTGGCGTGACTGGACTTGGGGTGGCGCTTGATCTTGGGGGTGGTTTGGACGGCGGTCTGCTGCCAGAGGATCTTGCCGGTGCGGCGGTCCAGGCAGAGGACCTGGAAGGACTGGGCCCCTTCGTTTTTGACGGGCTTGATGTCGCCGTAGAGGCCGAGTTTGACTTCGGCGTCGCCTTTGGCGGGGACGGCGGTGGTGAGGAAGAGGCGGTCGCCCCAGACGACGGGGCTTGAATAGCCGAGGCCGGGGATGGGGGTTTTCCAGCGGATGTTCTCGCCGGTTTCGGTGTTCCAGCGGAGGGGCGGCGCGCCGTCGCCGAGGCCGCTGGCGGCGATGCCGCGATACTGAGGCCAATTCTCGGCGTGGAGGAAGGATGTTGCGAGCAAACAGACGGTCAGCCGGCGCATGCCCGATTGTAACTTAGACTCAAGAAATATAAGCGACGGAAAGGAAGAGCGGGAGAAGATGCAGCGGCGCCGGGAGGAGGAGAAGCCGTGGCAGCGGGAAGACCGGGTGGACCGGGGAGAAGAGGAGTGGGAACCGGAGCCGAGGGACTAGCGTCTAGAGCCAGATGGCGAAGGGGATGTTCTGGGCCATCGTCGGGGTGGGATGCTTGATTCTGGCTGGACTGGGGATGTGGGAGTACGACCAGCGGATTCGACTGGGGCGAGAGAAGGACGGCACGATGAAATCCGTGAACGAGATCCGGGTGCAGCGAGTCGCACGGCTTAACCGGGCTCCGAAGACCGAGTCCACCACGACGGACGAACAAGCGGGGACCGCCGCGTGAGCGGCCGCCGCACGACGCCCAGAGGAACTCGCCATGATGACTCAATCCCATCGCGAACAACGGATACTCGCGCACATGCCGCAGGTCGAACTCCTCGCCCGACGCTTGCATCGGCGTGGCCCGCAGGTTGAACTCGACGATCTTATCTCCGTTGGAACAGTCGGCCTGATTCAAGCCGTTGATCGTTTTGACCCGTCGCGGAATCTGAAACGTAAGACCCTCGCCGAACACAGAATCAATGGCGCGTTACTGGACTTCTTGCGCGTCATCAACCCCTTGCCAAGAACCGTTCGCCGCTTCCAGAAACAGCGCGACGCGTTGATCGCGGAGTTCTCGTCCACTGGCAATACTCCCAGTGCCGATCAAATCGCCCGCACGCTTGGCCTGTCGCTTCAACGCTACGTCCGTCTGTCACTCATGATCATCGCGTCCGACCTGATCTCGATTGAGGAACCATCCTTGGCGCGGAGGCTCACCGGCTAAGGCCGGTAATCCTTCGACAGCAGTTCCCGCAGTTCTGCGGCGGTCAGGTTGTCCGGTGCCGGCCGTCCGGCAACTGCACTATAGCCACGTCAACTTTGCCATCAAGCCCTCGCGCGATCGCATCCGCGCCTTTGCGGCCAGCGGGGTCACCATCGAGAAGAAGGACAACGCTCGAACAAGCACGTTGTAGCTGTCGAATCTGGGGCGGACTGATCGTGCACCCCATCAGAGCGACAACGTTGCGGAATCCGGATTGATAGACCCGCACGCAGTCGAAGAAACCTTCGACGACCAAAAGTCCGACTCGCCTCCCCCCCAATCGCCCCGCCGCCGTGCTGCCCCGGCCCTTGGCATTGTCCCCCGGCAGGAGGATCGTCAGCCAGGGAAAAGCGCAGCTCCCATCTGCACATACCTCTCGAACCCGTCGTCGCCCCTCAGCCAAGCCCCCAACGCATGAATTTGCCCCTCCGCCGCCGCCCTCCCACCACCCGTCGCCGCATCATCCCCCACCCCGTCAGCCCCCCCCAATCCGCCCGGAGCATACCGCCGCCCCCGCCGCGGTGACCCAGGGCCTCGAACCCCGGCCCACCGCCAGCCAACCACGCTTCACCGCAGAACCCCCAACCCAAAACACCCCCGCGAGCCTCCCAATCCCCCGAAGTACACCGCCGCCCCCGTCGCGGTGGCCCAAGGCCTCGAGTCCCGGCGGAAAACCCGGCCACCGCTCCCCCGCCCCGGTCCCATCCACGCCGCGGCCCCCAAACAGCCCCACCAACTCGCCGGGCCCCAATTTCCCCCTTTTTCTTCAACAATAACTGCCTCTAACCTCCGATATTGCCATCAGTTAGCTCCTTGGCCGTTGGGATCTTTCGGGGCCGTCCCCGCTTCTTTTTCGGGGATTCCTGGGGAAGCTCCGCACCGATTGCCTCGAACTTTGCCGCAAAGCCCAACTGGGCCGCCCGCTGGCTAAGCCGTTTCAAGCTCCGCTGGAGATTCAGCTGATCAAAGTTAGCCCCGCCCTCCTCCCGATACACCCGCATGCGTCGCCGGAACACCGCCGTCCGGTAGCAGTCCTTCCTCCGGGACACTACCCAAGCCGATTGACACAACCCCCGGCGAATCCACCGGTTGCCTTGACGCGTACGACCATTGTGCCGCTTCCCCGCACTCTCGTTCCTCCCCGGAACCAGTCCCGCCCAACTCGCCGCATGTTTCGCCGTCGGAAACCGGCTCATATCCACCCCCAACTCCGCCACCAGCGTCCACGCCGTCAGGAAATCGCCCCCGGGAATCGTCAACAACCGCGTCACCTGTTCGTCGAAGGGTTGCATCGCCGCCGCCAATCGACGCTCCGTCCGGCCAATCCGCTCCTCGGTCTGCCGCAGTTTGTCCAACCGTTCCGACAGCAGTCCGCGATGAGACTCTCTCACCCGGCCGCGCAACACCCGCCGCAGTTCGTCCTTCTTGCCCCGCAGCTTGCCGCGAGCAGAATCGGCCAGCCAGCCCGGATCCGTCTTGCCCTCCAGAATCGCCCGAAGAATCAACCGCCCCGTCACGCCCAGCACATCGCTGACTGCAACCCGCTGTCCACCGTGCCCAACTTCGGGTTGGTATCTTCGAGCACCTTTTCGATTCGGTTCTGAATCCGGTTCCGCTCCTCCACCTGCTTCACCCGTAGCCGGTTCCCGTTGCGCAGATCCTGGAAGGCTACTGGCGGCACGAAACTCGGCTTCAGCAAACCGGGCGCCAGCAGATCGGCGATCCACTCGGCAGCGCTGGCATCGGTCTTCCGGCCAGGAATGTTGTGCATGGGGACACATTCCACCCCGGCTTCCCGTAAACGCCAGCGGACTCCATCGCCACGGGGGTCACCTTCTGAGCAAACAGTCAGAAGCGCACAGGCCGCGCAGGCCCGGCACCAACGGGCGAGGAACTCGCCCCTCCTGCCGGGCCGAAGCGAGTCCGTTGTGCGCGTGTTCCTCAGAAGCGAAGCCGCGGCAACTCCTCCAGGTCCGTGGCGAAGGGCCTCGGGCGCACCTCCCGCTCTCCTTTCGTCCCCAAACCAGGACGCCGGCGGTGACCGAACCCTGGGGAATATCGATGCCGCAGCAGCGGCTAGGAACAACTCTCACCGAAACCTCCTGGGCGGTTCG
>JAINDL010000168.1 GCA_019931245.1 Bryobacteraceae bacterium CoA2 C42 | reverse complement strand
TGCAAACGGAAGAGGTTCAGGCCGCGGAAGTAGGCCGAATAGCTACAAACTGGCGCCCTTGGAGGCAGCCGCGTAACTCATTGATTCCAAGGCCTCGGAGACGCGGTTCCTCAGAAGCGTCGCGCCCGGGTAGGCCGGGACCAAAGGAGAAGGAACCTGCGACGGCGTGACTCGGTAATGCAAACGGAAGAGGCTAAGGCAGCGGAAGTAGGCCCAATAGCTACAAACTGGCGCCCTTGGAGACAGCCGCGTAACTCATTGATTCCAAATCCTCGGAAACGCGGTTCTTCAGGAGCGGAGCACCCTGGTCCGGCCAGGGCCAACACTGACTGGTCCGGCCAGGGCCAACACGGAGAGGAACGGGGCGCGAGCGATGTGGCAAACTCAGACAAGCGCGAGCGGCGGAAGTAGGCCGTCCTAGCAGTGGTGCCTTTGAGCCCGATCAAAAGCTTGGTCCCGAGTTCAGCGCACAATCCCTTGGTTACAGCAGTGGCACTGCCGCTAGCGGATTCCGTTTAAAAGAGGGCCCTCTCTTTTTTGGCGACTCGGCCCTGCTCGTGCTTACCAGTTCTTTGAAAGATCCGCTCGCACACTGACAGGCTTCCAGAGTCTTCAGGGTTGGTGTGCCCGCAAAACGCCAAGGGGCTGACTTTCCGCCAAACGCACCGCGCCAATATCCCCAAGTCGTTGAATACAAA
Source organism: Bryobacteraceae bacterium CoA2 C42 (assembly GCA_019931245.1). Classification (GTDB taxonomy): domain Bacteria; phylum Acidobacteriota; class Terriglobia; order Bryobacterales; family Bryobacteraceae. The sequence goes on along the minus strand of JAINDL010000168.1, from coordinate 3,070 downwards.
ACCCGTAGGCTGTCGTTCCTGAAAAGCTCCTCCGGGTCCACTCGCCCCGCCACCATCCAAGCGTTCAACGCCCCCGCCGACGCTCCAATCACCACGTCCGGCGCAAACCGCCCCGCCAGCGCCCGCCACTCGCCCGCCTGGAAAGCCGCCAACATCCCCCCGCCGCTCAATACCAACCCTCGCTTACTCATCCCCTACCAGTCTGACGACACCCCGCAGCATAATAGTAGCGATGTCCCCCGCCGACGAGATCGCCGCCATCCTCGCCCACCCCGGCCCGGCCGCCCGTCCCCTCCTGGCCGCCTCCACCCTGCCCCCCGGCGTCCGCGCCGGCCTCTGGCTCCGCTGCGGCTTCTGGCCGCAGGCGCATGAGGTCGCCCAGGACCTCCGCACCCCCACCGGCAGCTACTGGCACGCCATCCTCCATCGCGACGAACCCGACGAGTGCAATGCCCTCTACTGGTTCGGCCGCATCGGCTCCCATCCCGTCCTTCGCCAAATGGACAACCGCTGGGACGCCGCCGCCTTCGCCCGCGCCTCCCCCGCCCAGCGCCAACGCGAAGCCCAACTCCTCCTCGACTACTGCATCACCCACCACGAGTAAACTCCCGACCACCATGAAACCCATCACCGCCGCCGTCCTCACGGCCTACGAACAGCCCCTCGAAATCCGCCAGTACCCGGCCCTCACCGCCGCCGGCCCCGGCGAATGCGTCGTCCGCATCGAAATGGCTGGCATCTGCGGCACCGATGTCCACCTCTGGCTCGGCCAACTCCCCATCCCCCTGCCCGTCATCATGGGCCACGAAACCGTCGGCCGCATCGAAATCCTCGGCGAAGGCCTCCTCAAAGACTTCCGCGGCCAGCCGCTCGCCGTCGGCGACCGCATCGTCTGGGCCAGCTCCATCACCTGCGGCGAATGCTACTACTGCCGAGTCGTCCGCCAACCCACCCGCTGCGTCAACCGCAAGGCCTACGGCATCAGCTACTGCTGCGAGGTCGAACCCCACCTCCGCGGCGGCTACGCCGAACAGATCCATCTCCGCGCCGGCACGGCCATCTTCAAACTACCCGACTCCATCCCCACCGCAGCCGTCGTCGGCTCCGGCTGCGCGCTCATGACGGCCATCCACGGCCTCGAACGCTGCCCCGTCTCCTGGGGTGACTCCGTCGTCGTCCAGGGCACCGGTCCGGTCGGCCTCGCCGCCATCGCCGTCGCCCGCCAAAGCGGCGCCGGCAAAATCATCGCCATCGGCGGCCCCGCCCACCGCATCGCCATGGCCCAAAACTTCGGCGCCGACGTCGTCATCGATATCGCCGAAACCACCACCCCGGAAGCCCGCCGCGAACTCGTCCTCACCCACACCGGCGGCTTCGGCGCCGATCTCGTCATCGAATGCGTCGGCTACCCCGCCGCCGTGAACGAAGGCATAGAACTCCCCCGCGACGGCGGCAAGTACCTCGTCCTCGGCCAGTACGCCAACGCCGGCAACATCTCCTTCAACCCCCACATCATCACCCGCAAACAGCTCACCATCCACGGCAGCTGGGCCTTTGAAGCCCGCCACGTCGATAAAGCCCTGCGCCTGCTCGAAATTCCTCACTGGCAGCATCTTTTTGCCGAAGAGATCACTGCTAGATTCCGAATAGGGGAGGCGAATACGGCCCTCGATACCGTAAAAAACTGGCGGGCAGGGAAAACCGTACTCGTACCATGAAAATGCTCCTTGCATTCGTCGCATTGGTGATTTTGACTGCGGCATGCGCGCTGGTGTTTTTCCTGAAAGACGCCCCGCCCGAAGTCCGTTTCGCCACGGCGAAGTTGGAGGATCTCGTCGATACCCTGAACACCAACGGTAAGGTCGAACCCGTCTCCTGGACGGCCCTCCGCGCCGACCGGGCCGGTCGCCTCCTTGATGTCCGGGTTCACAAAGGATCCAACATCGCCGCCGATGCTGTCGTCGGGGTGATGGAGGATGTCGAACTCCAGGCGGCCCTCGAAACCGCCCAGGCCCGTCTTGTCCAGGTCGAAGGCGAGGCCGAGTCGATTGCCAAAGGTGGGCGCTCCTCGGCCCGCTCGGAAATCGAAGGCAACATCTCCCGCCTCCGCGTCCAGATCGCCGATGCCGAAGTCCAGCTCTCCGGCACCGAACGGCTCGTCGCCCGTCAGGCCGCCACCGTCCATGAGGCCGACCGCCTCCGCGCCAACATCCTACTCCTGCGCGACCAGCTCCGCGGCCTGGAGGAAAACAAGAAAGCGCTGGTCTCAAACGGCGACCGGCAGGCCGCCGCCGGGCGGATTCAGGAGGCGAAAGCCGCCGTCGAACTCGCTCAACGCAATCTCGAGCGCCGAAACATCCGCTCCCCCCTCGAGGGCATTGTCTACCAGATCGATCTCCTGCCCGGCGCCTACCTCAACCCGGGCGATCTACTCGCTCACATCGGCAAGCTCGATGTCCTCCAGGTTCACGTCTACGTCGATGAACCGGAACTCGGACGCGTCTCCATCGGCCAGTCCGTCACCGTCACCTGGGATGCCCGGCCGGGTAAGGAGTGGTCGGGCCAGGTCGAACTGCTCCCCACTCAGATCGTCGCCCTCGGCAGCCGCCAGGTCGGCGAGGTCCTCGTCAAGATCACCAACTCGGATAACACTCTCCCCCCCGGCGCCAACGTCAACGTTGCCATCCGCCGCCAAACCGTTCACCGGGCCACGACGATCCCCAAAGAAGCCCTCCGCCGCGAAAACGGCGTCACCGGCGTCCTGTTGCTCGAAAAGGATTTCGTCGTCTGGCGACCCGTGCAAACCGGGCTTTCCAATATGCTGCGCACCCAAGTCACCCGCGGCCTGCGGGCCGGAGACCGCGTCGCCCTCGCCACCGATCTCCCGCTCCGCCACGGCTCCTCCGTCAAACCCCTGCCCGAGTCCGCCTACTAAGCGCACAGGCCGAAGCGAGTCCGTTGTGCGCGTGTTCCAGAAGAGCGCACAGGCCGAAGCGAGTCCGTTGTGCGCGTGTTCCAGAAGAGCGCACAGGCCGAAGCGAGTCCGTTGTGCGCGTGTTCCAGAAGAGCG
>JAINDL010000124.1 GCA_019931245.1 Bryobacteraceae bacterium CoA2 C42 | reverse complement strand
CGGACGGGAAGCCGCGCGGGGCGGGCACAACGCCATAACCCCCGGTCGATTGCGACTCTGCGCATCCTGGTCTCCAGAGTGCTGGCAGGGCGGCTTCCGTGTTGCCCGCTTTGTTGTGCCGTACTTCTATAACACAGTAGTATTAGCGGACAATGCAGACATCGCGGCCGAAGAAGGAGAGGCGCAAGGGATAGAGCAGCGGAGTGGACCCGTTTTCGAGCGGTTCGGCGCGCAGGATGGGCTGGAAGTTGGCATCGATGCAGTCCAGCATTTTGCCGCCGGCCATGACACGGACGGCGAGTTGGGCGGGGTCCGGGAGCGAGAACTGGAAGCCGTCCCGGGCCGATACGCTCTCCCACTGGCGGAGGAAGTTGGTTCGGGTATCCTCCTCCTTCACGGCATAGGCCTGGGCGACTTCGCGGAAGCGGGTGCCGGCGAACTGCAGGTAGAGAGACGGGTCGCCCCCGCGGAAACCTTCGGCTAGCCGGCGGACGAAGACGAAGACGAGTTGATTCAATTCCGGGGATGGCGCGACGGGGGTCGCCTCGAGCCAGGACCAACTGGGGAGCCAGACGGGGAGTTCGGCTTCGGCGTTCAGGAGGACGGGGGGGCTGACCACGGCGCCGGGCGCGGGACGCCAGACGAGCGAGGCGAGTTTGCGGACGGCGGGGTCGTCGGGGAGCACACCGCGGGGGCCGGCGAGCAGGTCGAGCGTGGCGAACAGGCCGGGGGGAGCGCTGTAGGGGGCGGCGGGAGCGAAGGGCTGGGCGGCGAGGGCGCCGGGGCTGACGACTAGCGTGACAATGTTCTTAGCAGGGAGAAGGTAGTCATGAACGGGGCGCCCATCGAGGCGACAGTAAACGGGGTCGACGCGGGAGACCGCGATGCCGTTGAGCCAGGCTTCGGCGAAACAGCCGGCGGCGTGGAGACGGAGGTAGTAGATTTCCTGGAGCATAGCGGGGCTTAGAAGGGCACGGCGCGATTGTAGATTTCGGAACGATCGATGATGTGGTAAACGTCCTCGCGGAGGCCTTCCCCGGGGGACTGGGTGCGGATGAAGGCGTCGAGGCCGTTCCACTGGATCTGGGCGTAGATTTCGACGTTGGCGCCGCTATCGAGGCGGGTGCCGCCTTCGGCGGTGAAGCCGGTGCGGGCGCCGGCGGAGCGTTCGTAGCGGGCGATGTAAACGTCGAGGACGGCTTCGCCGCGGACCTCCATGGGGAGGGTCACCTGGCCGCGGGCCGTGGGGGGAAGGACGGGGCGGCCAGGGCGGCGAAGGTCCCAGGTGGTGCTGATATTGAGGCCGGCATCGGCGATTTCGCCGACGAGGCGGAGGGCGGCGGGGCCAGCGGAGATGCCGAAGGAGAGATTGAGCCCGATCTTGAAAAGCCAAAGGGAGACAGAGGCGATCCAGCCGAAGTAAACCTGATGGTCGGTGTGCTCTTTCCAGCCCCAACTCATGGCGAGGGAGCCCTGCAGGAAAGAGATGGAGGTTTCAAAGCGGAAGCCGATCTGGGGCACCATGTTGCGAACGAGTTCGCGGATGGCGTTGACGGCGTTTTCGACCGAGGAGAGGGTTCGAACGATGGCGGTGAGATTGGCGGTAACGTCCTCGGCCATCCCGTTTTTTTTGAGTTCGAGGGTGGGGCGCTCGGGTTCGGCGTCTCGGACGGCGCTGGAGGTGACGTCTAGGGAGGAGCCGTCACCGAGCGGGGTGGAACTGGCGGTGCGGTGGATGGTGGAGCCCTCCCGGGTGGTGGAGCGCTCGGCGAAGGTGGAGCCATCGCGTTCGCGAGTGGTGGAGGAGGCGGTGCTGGTTACGCCGTCGTCCGAGGCGCGGGTTTCGGTGGCGGTGCCGGTGACGCTGCGGGTAGCCGAGCGGGAGTAGGAGCGGCGGCCGAGGGGTGGTGCCGTGAAGGTGAGGGTGTACTGATCGTAGGGGTAGACGAGAACGTCGACGTGGCCGTTGCCGACGGGGCGACCGGAGTTGCGAACGCCGCAGGATTCGACGGAGACGCGGTAGCGGGTGGGGGAGAGGTTCAGAGGAAAGAAGCGGTCGAAGATGCTGCCCAGGGCGGAGGTGGGGGTGGCGCGATAGACGTTGAAGGAGAAGACGGCGGCGGTGGGGCAAGCGCGGACGAGGTCGGTTTCGCCGGGGCGATCGACGATGACGCGGACGTGGGTGTTGTCGTGGTGGGCGAAGGGGTGGACGCGGAGGTTGATCTGAGTGACGGCGGCGGTGCCGCGGCGTTCGCCGACGACTTCGATGTGGTTACGGCGGGGGGCGAGAGGATCGGTGCCGCGGAGGGAGACCGCGCGGGTAGCGGTGGAGGGGGGATCGGGGACCCACTGGCCGCTAGAACGGCGGTAGCCATTTTGGCGGGAGCCGGGGATGGCTTCGAGGATGATGTCGTCGATGTCGCAGGGGACTGGAGGCGGGGGAGGCCCGGGACACTCCTGGGATTCGCTCGCGGTCGAGGAGTCGAAGGAGGCGCAGGTGCTCGCGTCGCTGCTGGAATATTGGTCGGGGGGGATGGATTGGAGAGGGCCCATGGTTTCTGAGGAGTCAGCTACACTCCGCGCCGTCGGCGCGGCGGGGAAGACGCATTTTGGTTTCGTAGACGAGTTGATGGATCCGGACGTGCGGGGTGCGCTCGGGGTCGTGGAGGATTTCAGCGGCCCACTGGTGTTCGGGGAGGGTGGGGAAGCCGGGGCCCCAGACGAACCAAAGGTTGGTAAAACGGGCGATCTGCTGCTCCGTGTTGAGTTCATAGGCCCGGGCGGCGCGGACGGCCGCTTCGAGAAACGGGCGGTAGCCGTCGCCGAGGGCTTCCACCCGAGCGGGCCAGATCCGGCGGAAGTGGTCCATGAGACGGTCGAGGAACAGGCTTTGTTGGGACTCGGCAAGGGCCTCGAGTTGGGAGGAGCGGATGATCATAACTGGCCGGCCGTGATGGTCTCGTGGACAAGGCAGCCTTCGCGCAGGCGAAAGGACTCGACAGCGTTAGCGGATTTGGCTTCGCAGAGGAACCGGGTAATGGGGCCGAAAAAGCCGGGCAGGTCGCCGGGCGCAAGAGTCGGCAGGAAGACGCGGAGGACGCGGGGGTCGTAGTAGCGAAAAAGTTTGGTGGAGCCGTCTTCCATGGTGACGCGGAGGTGGCGGCGGAGTTGGAGACGGAGGGGACCCATGGGTTGATCGGTAAGCACAAAGACGCCGAAGTGATGACCCCAGCCGCAATCGAGCAGCCAGCCGAGGAAGGGAGAGCCGGCTTCGAGGCGAACGAGGTAAGGGGCGACGACTTCGACGCCGGGTTTGAGCTCACCGCGGTAGAGGCAGACGTGTTCCGGTTGGAGTCCGTCGAGATGGTCGAGGAGGTCCTCCATGGAGGCGCCGTCGACAACGGCATAGGCGGACAGGCCGGGCTGGGGAAACAGGAGATCAGCAAGGAGTTGTCGCATCGATACGGGCTCCGGGAGGTGAGGGTTTTCGCCGCACGGGCGAAGGGGTTAGTCCGTTCAAGGGTCGCAGAAGGCGGCGCCGGATTGGGCGGCGAGGGAGAGGGAGCGGGCCCCCTTGCTCCACTGGTTCCGGGGTGTGGGGGTGCGGCCGCCGGGCACGCCTTTGCCGGCTTCGGCGGGCAGATCGGGCTTGTCGGGGGCGCAGCCGGCGCCCTGGCCGGCCGAACCGCCGGAGTTAATCCCGACCATGGTGCCGGAGATGAAGATGCCGCCGGGGTTGAGGTTGATGAAGTTACCGCCCACCTTCAAGGAAAGGGAGCTGGCGGCCTCGAGAAAGACGTTGCTGCCGCCTTTGACATGAACCGACTGGGTGGCGTCAATGGCGTAGTTGGCGCTGGTTTGGTAGTGCTGATCGGAGTCGGAGGTGAGCGAAACGGTGCCGCTGACCTGGGCTTTGTAATCCCCCTTGACCGTGGAGGAGTAGCTGCCGTCGATCTGTTCCTTGTAGTCCTTCTGGACGATGACGTTCTTGTTGTGCCCGGTGGTTTCGCACATCTCCTGGCCGATGCGGACGTGCAGGTCTTTCTGGGCGTGGAGGAAGATCTGTTCGGAATCCTTCTTGTCTTCAAAGCGGAGTTCGTTGAAGCCGCCGCCGCCAGGGCTCGAGCGGGATTTGAAGGTAGTGACGGTCTTATTGTCGGGCAGCGAGTAGCCCGGCATGGTGTCGGCGTTGTAGACGCTGCCGACGACGACGGGTTGGTCGGGGTCACCCTGTTCAAAGGCCACCAAGACCTCATGGCCGATGCGGGGGATGGAGAGGAAGCCGAAGCCTTTGCCGGCCCAGGGCATGGCGCAGCGCACCCAGCAGGAGCTTTCCGAGCCGAAGGCCTGGGCGCGGTCCCAGGGGAACTGTACTTTCACGCGGCCATACTTGTCGGTATAGATCTCTTCGCCGGCGGGGCCGACGACGACGGCGCTCTGGGTGCCGGAGACAACGGGCTTGGCGGTGAGTCGTTGGGGCCGGAAGGGGAGGGCAAGGGGGATGCACTGGAAGGAGGCGAGGGAGGGGATGGTTGCGCCGTTCTCCGAGGAGTCGCCGCTTTGGGCGATGGCGAAGTGAACGCGGGTGAGCACGTAGAGGTCGTTGTCCTCATAGTGGCGGTCGAGTTTAAAGCGGGCGCCGGCGGAGACGCCGAGAAAACGGGTCTGGGCCCGGATGGCGAGCGTGTTGACCGCTTCCTGCTGCATGCGGATTTGGCTGGTGCGGTGGCTGTCGTCGAAGATTTTCTGGAGTTCGCCCGGCTGTTCGCCGCCGGAGGTGGAGATGCCGTCGAAGCGCAGGGAGTAGCCACCCGGGTAGTCGTAGCGCTCCCAGGCGTCGTTTCCGGCGATGGCGAGGGCGTGGCGAGTCTGCCCGATGTTGACGGATTTGGTGATGAGATCCTGGGCTTCGAGGTTCTTGTAGGGAAGTTGAAAGCTGTGATCCCAGAGCGTCGTTTTGCCGGAGCGCAGGGTCTGCTGCTTTTCCCAGGAGTGGACGATTTCGACCTCGTCGATATGGCTCGAATCGGGATCGTAATAGAGAACCGGGGCGCCGGGGAGATCTTTGTGGGTGGCGGGGGTATCGGCGACGACTAGGGTATGGCCGCTGCGGGTATGGCGGAAGTAGTAAAAGATCCCTTCGTCTTCCATCAAGCGGGAGGCGAAAGCGAAGTCGGATTCCCGATATTGGACGCAGAACTCGCGGGGTTGGTAGGAGCCCTGGAGTTCCCAGGCGACGCTGAGACTGCCGAGCACGGCTTTGAGGATGTCGGGAACGGATTGCTGTTGGAAGATGCGGCTTTGGGTGGACCGGGTGAGGGTCCAGAGGGCGGGCACGATGTGGAGGGTGTAGGCGGTGGTGTCGTTGCCGCGCACCCCCCGGGATACGGTGTTGACGAGGCCTTGGAAAAAACGCGTGGGCTCCGCGGCGGAGAAGAGGCGAACCGCGATGCCGACCGGCTGTCCGAGGAGTTTTGAAAAATCGATCGTCTCGCTGCGGGACGCCACCACGTGGACTTGATAGTGGAAGAGTTGAGATAGCTCTTCGTCGCCTTCGAAGGAGCGGATAAGAAGCTTATCCTTGCCCAATGGAGTCAAGAGTTCGAGGAGCCTATTTTCCTGTTTCCAATCCGCCATTGCGTGCTATTCCGGAGGGTTACTCCAGCTGATCACCATTTGGGTTCGACCTTTCGATCTTTGTCATGCTAACAAAATCTGTCTTACTCGAACTACGCGCAAAAAATAGTGGCGCGCCATCAAGAAACGTTTCACTCCCCCGAGGATTGGGAATGCAATCCGGATGCGCCGCCGTGACTTCCTGCCGCTAGCCGGACTCCTCCCGGCAGCACAAGGTTCCGCGGGGCACGGTGACGGCGCATACGCTGACGACGGGCAAGGTTTATCCGGGCACGACCTATGAGTATTTGGTTGTACGTCCCGGCGCAGTATAACGCCGCAACGCCCGCGGCCGTGATTTTCCCGCAGGACGGACGTTCGTCAACGAAGCGGACGCGTTTGGCATGCCGATTGTGTTCGACGACCTCATCGATAAGGGCGAGATGCCGCTGACGATCACCCTCCTGAGCAACCCGGGCGCGCTGCCGCCGCTCGCGGCCGACCAGCAGTCGCGCTTCCGCCGCAGCCACGACTACGCCGCCGCGACGTCGCTCTATGACCGCTTTCCGATCGAAGAGCTGCTGCCGTTGCTGGCGCAATCCTACAAGCTCACCAAGGCCCCCAACCTGCGCGCGATCTCCGGATCTTCGTCAGGAGGCCACTGTAGCGTGATCGGGGCCTGGGAGCGGCCGGATGCGTTGCGGCGGGTGCTGCATTTTATCGCTGGATTTCCGCATCAGGCAGGGGCGCTGATGCGTAAGTCCCCGGTGCGTAAGTTCGAGGGCAAACCGCTCCCCATTTTTCCGCACGACGGCACGGGCGACGTCAACATACAAAGTAATTCGGACATGATTGCCGTGCTCGAACAGGGCGGCTATGACGCCAAACTCGTCATGGGCAGCGAGGGGCACAACTCCAAGCACGGCGGATCGCTGCTGCCGGAGTCGCTGCGCCGGGTGTGGCGGGACGGGAAGATCCCGATCGCCACACCGCTGAAGTCGGTCGCCTCACGGTTGGTTGACCAGGCCGTGGAGTGGCCGCCGGTCTCGCGTGGGCAAGGGGAGCCGGCGATTCTGGCGGTGGGTGGGGATTTGCGGATACCACGAGGGGTTCGATTGATAAGATGAACCCCGGCAATGGGGCGGTGACGGTTTTCCGGGCGGACACAGGAGGCGCCAGCCTGATGTTCGGGCCGGCCGGCTGTTTGCCGCCCAGCCGGCGCGACGCCGGATTGTGGCCTACACAGCGGCGGGGCGGGAGTTGGTGGTGGCCGCCGATGCGACCGCGCAGCATCTGGCCGTGGCGCCGACGGGCGATGTCTTCGTTACGGAGCCGGGCGGACGCCGGGTTTGGCGGGTGGACTTGAAGGGTGGACAGCATGTTTTGCATGAGGGGATGGTGGAGCCGACCGGTTTTCGCCTGACGCCGGACCATTCGCTGCTGCAGGTGCCGCTGCGGCGCTGCGGTGGGTATGGTCGCAGCAGATGCGGCCGAGCGGGGCGCTCGCCCACAGGATTCCGTTTCACCGGTTGGAGATCGAAGACGAGGCGGCAAGCGGCCAGACGCGGGCCGGAGCGGCGGAGTTTACGTCCGACAGCGACGGCTTGCTGTCTGTGGCGATGCGGCTGGGTCTGCAGGTGAGCGATCCGGCGGGGCGCACGGCGGGGGTGCGGTTGAAGCGGGAGGGGGGCGCAGAGGTTGCCGGCGCGGCGGCTGGAGTTATAGCGGGGCGAGGAGGCGGCGGCCGCGGCAGATGGTGAGGCGGCAGGAGATGCGGCGCTTGGCGGTCTCTTCCTGGCGGAGGGAGTCGATGAGGTGGAACTCCCCGTCTTCGAGGCTGAGCAGGGCGAGGTCGGCGGGGACGCCGGGGACGAGGGTTCCCATGCCGGGGAGGCGGCCGATGATGCGGGCGGGGGCGACGGTGGAGCGGCGGAGTACGTCGTCGAAGGGCATGCCGAGATGCAGCAGCTTGGTCATTGTGGTGGGCATGTCGTAGACGGGGCCTTCGATGTTGCGGGCGTAAAGGTCACTCGAGATGGTGTCGACGGGGAAGCCGGCGGCGAGGCATTTGCGAGCTTCGGCGAAGCTGAAGCTGCCGAGGCCGTGGCCGAGGTCGAACAGGACGCCGCGGGCGCGGGCGTCGGCGACGCCGGGCTTGAGTTTACCGCCGGGGTCGCAGAGGGAGGTACCGTGGCCGGTGTAGGCGTGGGTGAGGACGTCGCCGGGGCGGAGGTGGTTGAGGATTTCGGGGACGTCGGGCGGGGCGTCGCTGATGTGGACCATGAGCTTGAGTTTGTGGTCGTCGCAGAGTTCGCGGGCGATGCGGAGGAACTCGGGGCTGTAGCGTCCGTTCATGTTGGAGCCGATCTGGACCTTGACACCGAGGAGGCAGTGGGGGTTCGCGGCGATGACGTCGGCGGTGGGTTTCATGCTGGCGCGGGCGTGGCGTATGGGGTCGGCGGTGGGGTCGCGGTTGGCGGGGTAGAGGTAGACGAAGCCGAATACGCGGGCTTGGGAGCGGTCGACGATGTAGCGGCGGAAGCCGCCGGCGTTGTCGTAGGCGAAGCTGCCGGCATCGACCCAGGTAGTGACGCCGGAGCGGGCGGCGACGGGGTCGGCGTCGATGCTGGGGACGGAGCCGCCGCCGAAGTAGATGTGGGAGTGGAGGTCGACGAGGCCGGGGACGACGTAGAGGCCGGCAGCGTTGATGACTTCGCGGGCCTGGCGGGGGTCGAGGCCGGGGGCGATGGCGGCTACTTGGCCGTCGCGGACGGCGACGTCGGCGCGGGCGGCAAAGCCGCGTGCGGGGTCGCGGACGTCGCCATGGCGGATGAGCAGGTCCCAGGGGCGATCGGGGTTTTGGGCCGAACTGAGAGCGGCGGTGGCGGCGGTGGTGACGAGTTGACGGCGGGAGAGCACGGTGCTGGCATTTTATCGCCTCCGGGTGTCAGACGGGGTCGAGTCCGCCGTAAGGGAGCGAATTTGCGGCGGCGGCGAAGGGTTTGGCTTCGGCGAGCGGGTGGCCGGTTGGCTTCGGTCGTCAGGCTTGTGCCGGTCACGGTTGGATTTTGTGGGAGTTGCGATGGTTCTCGGTTTTGGTTCGGGCCGCGGCGGGGGAGACTTCATACCGGTTCGAGTTCTCCGTAGAGGCTCCCGGCGCCGGCGGCGAAGGTTTTGGGTTAGGTTGGCTCGGCGAGCGAGAGGCCGAAGGGTTTCGGATAGGCTGGCGGCGCGGCGGCCATGGTGGCGCGGGTTTCGGCCAGGATGGGGGCGGGCTCGCCGATGCATTCGATGCGTTGGCGAATGGGGGGGAGCGGCAGCGGATCGAGTTTGTGCAGCTCTTTGAGTTTGGCTTAGGTTATCTTGATGATGCGGAGGAGACGGTTCTCTTCAAGTTCGAGGCGGCGGAGGTACTTGGCGTCCTGGGCGACGCGGTTGGCGTCGAGGGAGTCGATGGGGGGGACGCCGGAGGCGGGCACATCGGGGAGGTCGATCTGGCGGGCCTCTTCGAGGCCGGCTTCGAATTCGAGGGTTTGGAGTTGGGCGTTGCGGAGCAGGCGTCATTGGGCGTCGACGATGCGCTGGACGAGGTTCGGTTCGACGCGGTTGGCGGGTCCGAGGACGCGCTGGTACTCGGCGGTCATTTCGCGGTAGGCGGCGGGGTCTTCGCCGGTGACGAGGGAGAGTCCGGCGCCGGCGCCGAGGTCGATGGTGACGGCGCGGGTGCCGTTTTTGAGGCCGTTGAGACGGGAGCTGGCTTTGCCGGCGGCGGACTTGGGGCCGGTGCTCTTTTGGGCGTTCTGGCGATTGATTTGGGCGCGGCGGGCCTTTTTCGATCGGGGGTGAGCTGGCCGGGCACCTGGAAGCTTCTAGGGAAAGAGAAAACGCCCTGACGGGCGGGCCGGTCAGGGCGTGGGGTTCCTTATCTGCCTGGACTATCGCACGGGGGGGAGCGAGTTATTGGGGGTAGGGAGGAGACGGAAAATGGGTTTAGTGGCTTTTAGGGAGAGGGATGAACAACACTTTCACGCCTTGTGAATGCAACAGTTCTCATCGCTGTCGCGGGCGGCTTCGGTTCCTATGCTGGGGCTGTACTGGGATTGGAAGATCCAACCGCTCCCCGGCGCTGGCAAAGGGACGCGAAAGTGGCCTCCGGTCAAGAGGACTCATAACCCTCTCGACGAAATTCACGGGGTGAGCTGCTTGAGGGAAAACTTCACGAGCGGTTCTTATGGGGAGGGGCCGGAAACGGGCCGCTGAGCACCGCGCCAGTCCCTCACCCGACAGACGGCGTTCGATCAACTGAAGACCCCTCTGCGCGGGGCGCAGATCGTATTGCGGAGCAAGACGCTGGAATTGGTCAAGCAGGAGTTCTCTGGTTTGCGGATGGCGCATCTTGCGGTACGCGGGTTGCTGCACGAAGCGGCGCTCGAAGCCGACGAGGATCCGGATCGGCTGTCGTTCGCCTCACTCCGTTCGCGTTGTCCAACGCCGCATGGCGCGCGCTGCCGCTATTCCCCCCTCGGCTAAGAAAAACCTTTCATAAGGCCATCCTGGGCGAGACCTTACCGGAACGCTGCGTGTCGAGCCGCCACCGGATCAACCCGCGCGGCGTGAAGCGAAAAATGAGCACCTTCCCTTTGCGGCCCCGCAAACGGCACCCCACGCAGCGGACCGTGCCGCTGATTCGGATCAGAGGCCGTTACAGGAAGAGCATTGTGGCTAGGACGCTGGCGCCCAGATTGTCGACGAGGCCGCGACCGGTGCGGCCATCATCGAGGAGGGCGATCCAAACGCGACTCTGCTTCCGCCCACCTCGGCGATACCAGGTGATCGGACCAGAAGGTGGATGGGAGGGAGTTGCCGGGGAAGGTCGGGAGGGGGAGGAACCGATGGATCTAGACCTCGCCGCAGGGCGTGTCGGCGGACGGTAGCGAGGTCTGTTTGCGTTACTCCACCACTTTCCCCGTCACTACGATGAAGAATGGAGTTCCCGAGGTATCGAGGCTCGACTTTCCGATGACGATCTTCTGCCCATCCCGTAAATCCACATCGGTGTTGAACCCGGTTTCGACGTAGTTCTGGCCGATTGCGATTTTCCCTCCGAATTTGAGGTGGCCCAGGCGCAGAAAGCGGGCTCCTGGTTCGCCCTCGACGAGCACTTCTCCAAAGCGGAGCTGATAATAACTGGGATTGCCTACCGACTTGCCCATCACACCCGACGCCTCACCGCCCGATCCGGCCCGAGTCCGGATCTGGATCGACTCCACCATTTTCAGCCCCGCCATGCCCAGCAGACCTTTCACCTGTTTAGTAACTCCGCTCAAGTCCTCCGGCAGCGGACCGCCGTTGGCCCCCTCTCCTCCGGCCAGGATGTAAAAGGTTAGCTCCACATTCGGAGCCGGCGTGAGCGGTACGTCTGCCTTCCTGATGGCGCTTTCAATGACCGCCAGCAGCTCAGGCGGACCGCTGAGCACCAGGCCTGGCGAATCGGGGCGGGTTTGAACGTTCACTTTCCCATTGCCAAAGGCATTGGCGAGCTGCAAGCCGTAACCAACTTTAATATGTTTGAGTTGAATCACGAGAGCTGCGTTCTGTCCCCAAAGGGACATGGTAAAGCAAAGCAAAAATAGAGTTTTCATTCCTCATCTCCTAGCAATAGAATTACGACCTCCGGGTCGTCCGTTAGAATCTTGATGGTAACGGCGGTCTCCCGCCGCAAGCGCGGTTTTGTCGCAGGCAACTCCGGCTGTCGAACCACCATCGGCGCTGCCGGTGCCCGGGGCATCTCCAACGCCAACTGCTCCATCGCCACAGGCTCCGGCCACCCTGCCCAAAGTAAGATTGGCACTGCGGCCGCCACGCCCCACCACCAACTTACTCGCTGGGTCCGCGGGGTCCAGTCCGTCCACTCCGCCCGCGCCGCTCGCATCGCCGCCAACTCCCGTTGGCACCGCCGGCATCCCCGCAGATGAGCCAGGAACGGCTCACTGACCGCATCCCCGCCCGCCCACAGCGCAATCTCCTCGTCCCAGTGCTGACAGCTCATAGCAACCTCCGTAACTTCATCCGCGCGGCGGCGATCTGGCTCCGCACGGTCCCCTCGGTCGTTTCCAGCAAAGCCGCTACCTCTCCCGTCGTGAAGCCCTCAATATCCCTGAGCGTGATTGCCGCCCGCTCCCGCTCCGGCAGTGCTGCCAGCGCTCGCTTCACCCGCGCCCACCGCTGGGCAATCTCGGCCAACTCTGCCGGTCCGGGGCGCCGGTCGGCCAGATCGACCAGTTCGACACTCCGGCGAGGGCTCCGTCGGCGATCCAGGCAGGTATTCACCGCTGTCCGGGTCAACCAAGGCCCCACATCGCCCTCCATCTCCCTCCAGTGGCGATGCAGCTTCAGAAACGTATCCTGGGCAGCTTCTTCGGATTCTCCCGTTTCGCCGAGGATGCGGCGACAGATGGCCAGAATCCGCTTGTGTTGCTTCGCCAAGGTTGCTTCAAACGAATCTGCCAACAACGTTCTCACTGCTCCTGACTGAATTACGGTTGGCACGGCGATTCCGTTGACTCAAATGCGGAGAATTTTTTTAGAAAGCCTCCGCTTTCCCTGTGCGCCGTTATTGGCTGGAGCGCCGTCATCGGCCGGCCCAACGATGAGTTTCCCGGAGGTCGCCTACCTTTGCGATATGGACGGTAAGCCGCTGCTGGGAAGAGCCTGATCCGGGCTGCTCTGGAGGCGGACGCGGCGCTGTCCCGAACGGCCAACCAGTTTTGCGGTTTTGGTCTTCGTGTCCTGTTGGGAGCGCGGGGCCGCTCGAGTGATTCACAACGGCTCGTGGGCGGGAATACGGTTGGTGGTCTGCGACATCTTGAATCAAACGGCGACTTTGCCGGCGACCTTGCCGGCCCAAAGGCCCCGGTCAGCTTGCGTGCGGCGAGGGCGCTAGCGGGGAGGACGGCGAGAAGGGTGAGTTTAGACAGGCTGGAGACGTTCTGCGCGTTTTTGCAGGGGTGGTGTAAAAAAATCGCAGGATGGAGGGCGATTAGCGCTAATACCCATATGCGCGGACTGTTGGTGTTTCTTCTTCGGAGGAACCGCGCACGACGGACTCGCTTCGGCCCGGCGGGAGGGGCGAGTTCCTCGCCCGTTGGTGCCGGGCCTGCGCGGCCTGTGCGCTTCTGAGCGGCGGGCTGATGGCGGATGAGGTATCGGAGTTGCGGGAGCGGGTGCGGGGAGCGAATGCGAGGATGAAGGCGGGGTTGGGAAGGGAACAGCGGCGGGAGCGAATGGAGGCTTTGCGGCGGTTGGCGATCTTGGACCCGCGGGCGGCGCGGGAGGTGGCGTTGGGGGCGGAAGAGACGCCTGGGGGCGAATACATGGAGCGCTATTCGCAGTACCGGGGGGCGGTGGAGGTGACGGTGGAGGACCGGGCCGGCTACAGCGTGTACGAGTATCGGTACCAGGAGGCCGAGAGCGGGGAGTGGGTGACCGCCCGGATGGATGGGCGTGAGGCGGTAAGCGCCGGGAGCGGGGCAAAGATGGCGCTGCGGACACTACGGTTTGGCGACCGGGCGGTGGTGGTGTCGGCCGAACTGTTGGAACGGGCGCTGGTGGCGGACCCGGCGTGCCCAACGGTTGGGGAGCAAGGCGTGGCCGTGATTCTGGTGAACCTGCCAGGGCAGGAACCACTGCCGTTTACGGCGGCGGAGGCGCGGGAGTTGGTGTTTGGCGAAAACGGCGCGACGCTGCAGCGATTTCTGGGGGAAAATAGCGATGGCAAGATGCGGCTGAAAGGGGAGGTGTTTGGCCCGTACACGCTGACGGGGAGTATTGCGTGCGACCTGTCCCCGGCGGGGTTGCCGGCGATGGCGGCGGCGCAGCGGGAGGCGAGTTTGGCCGGGTTCAACCGGATTATCGTGATTGGCGGCAACGATGTGAACGCGTGCGGGTTTTCGGGCAAGAGCACGATCGGCTGTGTCCTGTTTCCGGCGGCACAGGGAGGGATGAAAGCCTCCTTGCAATACGTGGTGGTGGGGAGGGGCCAGAGGGATTACAGCGAGGGCGGATTGTTTCGGACCGATCTACTGAACGTGATGCACCATGAGTTCGGCCACGGGCTGGGGTTGCAGCACGGGAAGTTACTGGTCTACAACGGCGAAGCGCTGGGGTTGGGTCGGGCCGAGGCGGTGATCCACGAGTATGGAGACGCCTACAACACGATGGGCCGGG
Organism: Bryobacteraceae bacterium CoA2 C42; assembly: GCA_019931245.1. Lineage (GTDB taxonomy): Bacteria > Acidobacteriota > Terriglobia > Bryobacterales > Bryobacteraceae. The sequence continues at coordinate 3,571 of JAINDL010000124.1, read as the reverse complement.
CGGAGAACCGGATGGGGTTCGGGGTGAACCAGAAGCAGATGCTGGGATGGCTGGAGGGCGGTCAGATTACAACGGTGACGGCGAGTGGGACCTATACGGTGGGAGCGCTGAGCGCGACGGGCGGCGGGACGAAGGCGCTACGGATCCGGCGCCGGGTGGATTCTCGAGAGCAGAGCCTCGTTTTGCACTATGAGCGCGCGGGAGAGGCGTTGACGGGGCGGCCCTGGGGCGGCGGGAGACCGGTGCCGATGACTGATGTGGCGGTTGTGCGACAGATGGAGGGCAGCGAGTAGACGGAGAGCTTTTTGCTGGACATGACACCGCCGCCGGTGGCGGAGCGGGCGGACCTGAACCGGGTGTTCACGGGAGATCAGGGTATGGCGCCGGGGACACGGTGGGTGGATCCGTATTCGCCGTTATCGATTACCGTTCTGGACCGGACGGAGACAACGCTAACGGTGCGGGTGGCGTATGAGCCGGAGTGTGCGACGTATTCGTTGAGCCCGGGGGCGAACGCGGGGGCCAACGGCGGACGACTGACACTGAGTGTTGCGGCACCGGCGGGGTGCCCGTGGGAGTTGACGGCGCGTCCGTTTTGGATGACGCCGCGGGTGCAGAAGGGAATCGGGCCGGCGACGGTGGTGGTGGAAGTGGAGGCTAACGGGCAGCCGGGCGGGCGGAGCGGGGCGGTTACGTTGGGCCGGAACACGCGAATCATTGAACAATCGGGACGGGCGGTGGCGCCGGTAGTGGCGTTTGGTAGTCCGAACGCGGGGCCGGTGCGGACGGGAGTGTCGACGTCGTTTTCGTTCCTGGTGCGGGATGAGAACGGTGTAGGCGATGTGCGGTTTGTGGACGTGGTGATTGGGGAGACGGCAGACCAGGCGCGGGGGTGCGCCTTCCGGATTGACGCGACGGTGGGAACATTTACATATTTGGTTGGATCGGGGCGGGATAACGCCTTCTGCACGTTGGGAGGGTATGTCAACCCGAACAACAACACATTTCGCGGGGAGGAGCGAGAGTTGCGGCCGGAGGTTGTATTGAAGCCGGCGCTGGGGGCGGCGGTGACGGTGTTTGTGGAGGCGGAGGACCGGTCGGGGTTGCGGTCGGCGGTATGGAGGTCCGGCTTGTTGCGGCTGCAGACGGAGTGCCGGGTGAGTGTCTTTCCGGGGCTTCACTTTTCGGCGGTCGCGGGAGACACAACGTTGCCGGCGCGCGCGGAGGGGTGCGCGCTGACGGCGACATCGGAGGTGAGTTGGATTCGGGCGACGGTGGCGGGGCCGGAGTCGATCCGGTGGCAGGTGGAGGCGTATAGCGGGGCGGAGATGCGGTCCGGATATGTGAACGTGAGTGGGAACCGGGTGCTACTGACGCAGAGTGGTTTGGACCCGGTGCTGCGGCCGGTGTTGCGGCCGCAGGAGTGGGAGGTCGGTAACGCGGGTGGGGAGGTACAGTTTCAGGTGGGTTTGGCGGGCGGATTTCTGGCTGGCGGCCGGGTAACGAGTACGGTGCCCTGGCTGACGGGGAGGGCGGTGGACAACAAGGGCGGCGTCTATCCGTTTGTAGAGGTGACGGTGGCTCCAAACCTGAAAGGAGAGGCGCGGGAGGGGGATGTGCTGGTGGCGGGGTCGGCATTTCGGGTGCGGCAGGGTGGTACGGTGGAACGGCCGTCTTTTGCGGCGAGCTCGGTTGCCAATCTGAACGGCGATGTGGGGTGGGTGAGCGCGGGGGGATTTGTAGTGGTGTCGGGTTCGAATCTGGCTGGAACGTCGCGAGCGTGGAGCGGGGCGGACATGGTGGACGGGCGATTGCCGGAGGTTTTGGCGGGGGGGTCGGCCCGGTGTGACGGTATGCCATTGTATCCGGCGTTTGTGAGCCCGGGGCAGGTGAATTTGTATTTCGATGTGGCCGGCGAGGGGACGTGCGAGTTGAAGTTGACGAGGGACGGGGTGGAGTCCGTTGGAGTGCGGGTTGGTTATGGGAGTGGGTATGGAGCGGTTCTTGGGATCCCGCACGCGGCGGGATTGCAGGCGGCGGCGGTGTTCGGCGATGGGACGCTGGCGGGGAGCTACGGGCGACCGGTGCGGGGAGGGGAGTTGATTAGTGTTTTTGCGATGGGTCTAGGGGAGACGGAGCCGATGCCGGAGGCGGGGCGGGTTTTGAAGGGGCCATTGGCGCTGCGGCGATTGCCGGTGGTGACGGTGGGAGGGTTGGCAGCGGTGGTGGAGTGGGGCGGCTTAGTGGGGACCGGAGTGTATCAGGTAAACCTTCGCGTACCGGAGGGGTTGGCGGAAGGGAATCATGAGATTCGGGTGGGCGACGGGCCGGCGGGTTGGCGAGTGGGTCTGGAGGTGCAATCGGGACGAGTTCCGGAGCAATGAGCTTTCTGATGCCCCACGGTTGCCATGGCCGCAAGGGTCGGCCGCAGTCTCGAAAACTACGTTTTGCCTGACAGGCAGGATCCGGTGGATGCTACGCCCCGACTTGTTGAAATCGCTGAAGCCTTTGCCAGTGCCCAGTTGGCGGTGATCTCTACCGGCAATGCCGGCGTCGCGCGCCAAGGGGCCGCTTCGGGCAGCGGGTCTTGCCGAACCCGCCGCAGGCGGAGCGTTGCCGCAGTGTTCGTGCAGACGTCGGCCGGTGATACCCGCAGCTGACGGGTCTGGGGCGGAGGGACGACAAGGTGATCTGGCGTTCGCCCAATTGTCATCACCGTTGGGCTTTGCGGCTCCGCTACCGGATCTTACCCGGCAACGCCAGTTGGCGCCTGACTTGGAACTTTGAATCGGAACTGCCCCGGCTCAATCCGGGCGACTCTCATTTCGGACTCCGAGCGCGGGCCGGGCGCGCGGCCTGGCACTCGGCGATGCGGTCGATGCCGCTGCCAATACCGCGGGTGTCGTCTGCCTTGTTGGGGCTGCTGGTGCTGCCCGCGCTTGGTTCGGGCTACCCCGCATTGGGCCCCTGTCCCACACCCTGCCAAGCGGTCGAAGTTCTGTTTCCGCAGGCCCAATCGATGTCACCGTTGCAGCGTTACCGGCTGCTTCGGGGCCGTCGCGCGGCACTAGCCTAACCAGGCAGGCCCCCCGGCTTTGCCGGGGAGGAATGCGCAGTTTGACAATTCCGGGAGTCCATCGGGGAAACTTCGAAGCGTGAGCCGCCAAGCACACGATAAGGAGAAAACCCGATGGACGAGAATGAAAGGTTAAGCCATACGAAGTGGGACTGCAAAGATCACGTGGTGTTCATCCCGAAATGCCGCCGGAAAGCTTTGTATGGGCAGTTGAGGCGAAACTTGGGAGAAGTGTTCAGGGAGAAGTGTTCAGGGAGAAGTGTTCAGGGAGAAGTGTTCCGGCGATTAGCCGCGCAACGAGAATGCCGGATCGAAGAAGGGCATTTGATGAGTGAACGCGTACACAGGATGATCGCGATACCGCCGAAGGAATCGGTGTCGCAGGTTGTGGGGTACATCCAGGGGAAGAGCGCGATTCATGTCGCGCGAGTCTACGGAGAGCGGAAGCGCAACTTCGTAGGGCAACACTTCTGGGCGCGCGGTTACTTCGTGTCG
>JAINDL010000202.1 GCA_019931245.1 Bryobacteraceae bacterium CoA2 C42 | reverse complement strand
GTTGTCCAGCGGCGGTTGGCCCGCTACGCAGCTATCCCCCCCTCGGCAGAGGAAAATCTTGCATGACTCCATCCTCGACGAGATCCTGCAAGAGCGAGTCGTCTCCAGCCGAAACCGGATCAACGCCCGAGGGGTGAAGAGCCCGAGGGGTGAAGAGGAAGATGAGCAACTACAATCTGCGGCCGCGGAAGCGGCAGCCCACCCGCCATCTCGACGTATCCAGGCGGATAAAAATTTGTCAGTGAACAGTATTGAGGCTAACTCACCCTACCCAAGCTTCCACCCAACTGGAAGCCGCGCGGGACGGGTCCAACGACAAAACCCCAATTCCGCCGAGTCGCCACAGTGCCGCCCGGGCGGCCTCCGTCCTGCCCCCTGAGCGGTACCCTCTACCGGCAAGACAAGATCGCTACCCGATCCGGTACCGATCCACCACGTCCTCATCCACGTCCACCCCCAACCCCGGCCCCTCCGGCACTCGCAGATACCCCTCTTCAAGACAGATCGGGTTCTTCACCAGCGCCCGGCTCAGTGGCCCCTGCGACGTGTTGAATTCGACAAACTCCGCCCGCCGCGCAAACGCTGTCAAATGCAACGATGCCGCCGTCAACAGATCCGACGACCATGAATGCGGCACCACCAGCCGGTTGGCTCGCTCCGCCATGTGTAGAATCTTGCGCCCCACCGTAAACCCGCCGCACCGCGTCAAATCGGGCTGCAGAATGTCCACGCCACCGCGCTCAATCAACTGCTGAAACCCCCAGTCCGTCGCCTCCTGCTCGCCACACGCAATCGGCACCCGCACCGCTTCGGCCACCTGCCGGTAACCGTCGTAGTTCTCCGGATGCAGCAGTTCCTCAACAAAATAGGGCCGGTAAGGCGCCAGCGAATCCACCAGCCGGATCGCCTCCTTCGGCGTCCGCTCCACAAACCATCCTGTATCCACCAGCAAATCCCGCTCCGCCCCCAGCGCCTCCCGCGCCGCCTCCACCAGCGCCGCGTCCCGCCGCTCGTTCCGCCCAAAGCCGCCCCACCCGAACTTCACCGCCGTAAATCCCTGCGCCGTATAATGCTCCACCGCCTCCGTCATCGCCTCCGGCCTGCCCCGAAACAGCGTCGAGGCGTACGCCCGCACCCGCTCCCGCCACTTCCCGCCCAGCAGAATATGCACCGGCTGCCCGTACGCCTTCCCGCAAATGTCCCACAACGCAATGTCAATCGCCGAAATCGCCTGCAGCGCCACCCCCCGCCGCCCGTAATAAATGCTGCCCCGGTACATCCGGTACCATAGCCGCTCCACCTCCAGTGGATTCTCCCCCACCAGCAGCGTCGCCAGCCCGTCAAAACACTCCATCCCCGGCTCGAGACTCCACTTCGGCGCATCCACGCACGCCTTCGCCACCGGCGCGCACGTCTCCACATCGCTCCACCCCGTCAGTCCCGTATCCGTCGTCACCTTCACGAGACCCATGTAAGTCGGCCCCTCCGGCTCCGCCGCCGAATCGGAGTTGTTGTACAACCCCGGCGACTTCAACACAATCAACTCGACGCTCGCTATCTTCACCGCACCACCTCCTGCGCAATCACAAACAACGTCTGCCCCTTCACCGGCCGCGCACTCCGGTGCGTCATCAGCAAGTAACCCGCCCGGTCCGCCCGGATCTCCCGCGGCGCCTCCCCCTGATCGGAAAAGTCATGCAGCCGCCCCAGTAACTCCCCCGCCTCCACCGCCGCCCCTAACTCCGCCAGCGGCTCCCAAACCCCGTCCCGCGGGCAAGGCACATACGCCGATAACTCTGCTGCCGCCACCAGCTTCGCCTGCCCCGCGCCCGCCGGCCGGATCGCCCGCACCGGCTCCTCCACCAGCCCGTAATGTCGCAGCACGTTCCAAACCCCCTCGTACGCGTGCCGTATCCCCACCGGGTCCGCCGTCTCGCCCGCCCCAAACTCCCCGCCAATCGCAATCATACCCCGCGCCTCCGCCTCGTCCGTCAATAACCCCGAAGCCATCGCCGACGAGTAGATAAACAGAAACGGCGTATCAAACAGCCGCGCCACCGTCTCAATCTCGGTCGCCTGCGCCGCGTCCGCAATCGGGTGAAACGACGTACACAGCGGAAACGCCCCCTCCCGCCCTCCAGCGTGAATATCAATCACCACCCGCCCCAGCGGAAAAACCCGCGTCGTAACAAAATGCGCAATCCGCGCCGACAGCGTCCCCCGCGAACTCCCCGGAAACGCCCGGTTCATGTTCACCCCGTCCACCGGCGAAACCCGCGTGTTCGCCACGCACGCGCTCTCCGATAGCTGCGGCATCAGCACCACCCGCCCCGCCATCCGCGCCGGATCCAAATCCCGGCACAACCGCTTCACCGCAATCTGCCCCTCGTACTCATTCCCGTGCGTCCCCCCAAACACCAGCACCCCGTTCGGATTTCCCCCCAACGCCCCGTTCACCACCGTCAACGGCACCAGCGAATACCCCCACGTCCCGTCCAACGGAAACGCCACCTGATAGTGCGTCATCCCAGGACGCTCAAAATCCACTGCCTGCGGCTCCACAATCATAGCCATAGCCTACGGACCCGCACCGCCGCGGTCAACCGTGCCGCCTATTTCGTCCAGCATCCCGAACGTTTCACCCCATACATTTGCCCCCAACCCCACATCCGTTCAGAATGCGGGAAGGAGAGATTATGTCCGCTAACGCTACCGCGGTCGAACGGGCCCTCGCCATCCTCGAGTATCTTGACGGCTCCCGCCGCGGCCTGAACATCTCGGAGATCAGCCGCAAGCTGAACATCCCCAAAAGTTCGGCCCACGTTATCGTCATCACTCTCGAACGCCTCGGCTACGTTCAGAAACGCACCGACTCCCTCTATTACACCCTCGGCCTCAAAGCCTACGGCCTCGGCCAGGGCATGGTCCGCGGCCTTTCCATCTCCGACCTCGCCCTCCCCCACCTGCGCGCCCTCGCCGACCAACTCCGCCTCCCGGTCCACCTCGCCGTCCCCGACGGCGACCAGGGCGTCTACATCCAAAAAGCCGACGCCCCCGGCCTCATCAAGTTCGACACCTACGTCGGCCGCCGCATGGACCTCCACTGCACCGGTGTCGGCAAAATCCTCCTCGCCTGGGGACCGCCCGATATCCTCGAACGCCTCCTCGCTAAACCCACCTATATCCGCTACACCAGGAACACCATCACCAACCCCAAGGCCCTGCAGCGCGAAATCGCCATGGTCCGCAAACAGCGCTGGGCGATCGACGACGAAGAGGAAGAGATCGGTGTCCGCTGCGTCGCCGTCCCCGTCTTTCCGGAGCCCGGCCGCTTCGTCGCCGGCCTCTCGGTCACCGGCACCACCGGCCAGATCCCCATGCCCGACGCCGAGGCGATCGCCAAACGCCTCCACCTCACCGCCGCCGCCATCTTCGCCCCCGCCGGTCTAGAGGTCGATCCCCAACAGACTTAGCGAATCTCGCGTAAACATCTCCTCCATCCGGTCCAGGTTCAGCCGCGGCAGCCGCGTCCCTTCGAGCATATCGTTCAACGCCCGCATCCCCGCAATCGTCTTGTCGATCGTTGTAAACGGATAGTCGCTCCCCAGCAGCAGCTTGTGCCAAACGCCGTACTCCTGCAGCAGCATCAGCGAGTGATAATTCTGAAACGGCCGGTAATGCAGCGCCGAACAGTCTGCGTAGACGTGCGGATGCTTCCGGATCGTCGCCACGCACTCGCCCTCGTAGGGGTGCCCCAGGTGCGCCAAAATCATCCGCACCTCCGGAAAACGCGTCGCCACTTCGTCCAGATGCCGCGGCAGCGTGCAGTCGAGCGAAGCCTGCGCCACAAACGTCGTTCCCGTATGCAGCAGCACCGGCAAGCCGTGCCTCTGCGCGTACGCCCACAAATCATCCAGCTTGCGGTCCTGCGGATAAAACCCGGCGTACATCGGCATCAGTTTGATGCCTTTTAACTTCAAATTCCGATGGCCCTCTTCTAACTCCTCCCGCCACCCGGGCTGCGTCGGGTCGAGCGCCATAAACCCAATCAACCGGTCCGCGTGCTGCGCCACATACCCGGCCACTTCGTGGTCCGAAACCCACAAACCCGAGAGCTTCGCCTTCCCGCCAAACACCACGGTCTTATCCACCACCGTCGCCCCGGCCCGGTAGTCTTCGTAGCGCACGGTGAGGTCCACATCCTCCCCGTTGCCCCGCGCCCGCCGCGCCTGCGTCTTGAAGTCATCGGAAAAGTGGCGGGGATACTCCCACCAGTGGCTATGGACGTCAATGATCATGCCGCCAGCATACCCCAACTCCGCCTGCTGCCATCGAAAGGCGTCCGCCACCCACCCACCCTGCATACGGGCCCCGCTCAACGCCTCCATCGAGAACAAGTCGAAGCTCTTCCACCGCGAACCGCTTCAACCAACCTCGGATCGCACTAAGCCTCTCGGGCTCCGGCCAAGACGCTCGGAACCATCTCGGAAAGGTCCCACTCGCCAGTGGCCAAGCCATCCGCCTCGGCGGCGCGCCATTGGACCTAAATTCGTCCGGCCAACCTCACGCGGTCCTGGATAGCGATATCCGCCCCTTCTACGGTCATCAGTGCAAGGTCCTCACCACCCCGAAGCTCTCGCCGGTCGCCGCCCTCGACGGGCAGCCCACCACCGAAAAATCCCCTCGAGTATGTCGTCTATCTCGCGAAGGCCACGGCAGGCCCGGTAAAGCCTATCAGCGCGACCCGAGGAATGTACTCCCCAAACCAGCCGGGCGGTCGCTTCCATCCTGGTATCTTAGTAACCTATCCAATGCGAATTCGGTGGGTTGTCTTCTTTCTTTGCCTCGCGACCTCCACTTCCGTCGAGGGTGCTCTGTTTGAGGAGAATCGCGGACAGTTTCCACCACCGGTCCGTTTCGCCACTCAAGGCGATCACGCAACGCTGCTCGTAGAAAACCGTGCGCTCCATTTCCTCAGCCGGAACTCCGGCTTGCGGCTGGAGTTCCTCGGGGCAGGCAGTGCGCCGGCTCAGGGCCTCCACGCCGCGACCTCTCGCACCACCCACCTCCTCCCTCGCTACTCCCCATCCGCCGCCCCGGTCTCCGCCCGTACCTTTGAACAGGTCCGCGTCCCCGGCCTCTATCCCGGCATCGACCTCCTCGTCTACTCAAACGGCGCCGACATCGAGTTCGACTTCGAAGTCGCTCCCGGCGCCAACCCCGGCGCCATTCGCCTCCGTGTCGCCGGCACCGGTCCCGCCTCCCTGGCACCCGACGGTGCGCTCTCCCTCGGACAGATCCGCGTCCTCGCCCCCGTGGCCTACCAGACCATCGCCGGCCGCCGGACCCCTGTCTCTGCCCGCTTCGCACACGACGGCCTGAACTTCTCCCTCCAACTTGGGGCCTTCAATCCCCATCTCCCCCTCATCGTCGATCCCGTCGTCCGCTTCACCCGCTACCTCAGCGGCGACGGCGACGAAAACATTCCCGCCGTCGCCACCGACGCCCAGGGCAACAGCTACATCGGCGGCCGCACCGACAGCCTTCCCGCCAGCTTGAGCCCCTCCGCCACCCTCGCCTCCGGCGCCCCCGAACTCTTCGTCGCCAAGTACGATCCCAATGGCAACCTCGTCTATAAAACAATCATCGGCGCCAGTTCGGTCTCCGGCGCCGGCAGCAGCATGATCAAGTGCCTCGCCGTCGATGCCGTCGGCCAGTTGGTCGTGGCCGGCTCCCTGTTTGGAACCATCGCCGTCAAGGCCTCCTTCCAGGATCGGCCCCGCGGCAACAGCGATGGCTTCCTGCTTAAGCTCAACGCCCAGGGCAACGACCTGATCTTTGGCACCTATTGGGGAACCGGCGGCGACGACTACATCGAAGACATGACGCTCAACCGGAGCGGCGAAATCTACATCACCGGATACACCAACAACCCCGGCCTGCCCATCAGCGAAGGCTACTCCGCCCGCTTCCTCAAATTCAACGATTTCTTCGTGACCCGGTTCAGCCCGTCCGGCCAACTCCAGTTCTCCACTTTCACCGGTGGCTCCCTGCCTTTCGCCTACGACACCCCCACCCCGGTCGGCTTCGTCTTTCGCGCCGCCAACGCCATTGCCGTCGACGAGGCCGGGAACATCTATCTCACCGGCATCGTCAGCAACGAATCCCTGCCCGTCGTCAGCGCTTTCCAACCCCGGCAGGCCGGCATCAGCGATGCCTTCGTCATGAAACTCGACCCCCTCGCCAAGCGCATCATCTACTGCACCTATGTCGGCGGTCGCGGGAGCGAGTCCGGAAGAACCATCAGTGTCGACTCCGCCGGAAACGCCTTCGTCGCGGGCGACACCACCTCCGCCGACTTCCCGCTCAAAAACGCAATCCAATCCACCCCCGGGAGTAGCGAAGACCTCTTCGTCGCCCGGTTTGGCCCCGCCGGCACTCTCGAGTTCGCCACCTACCTCGGTGGCGAAGGCGTCGACGGCGCGCCTCGGTCCGCCGTCGACGCCTCCGGAACCCTTCTGCTCACCGGCATCACCGACTCCCGTTCCTTCCCCCTCCGCGCCTCCCTCCGGCCCGCGGCGCAAAAGCTTGACGTCTTCTACTCCCGCATCAGCCGCGATGGCCGCCTGCTCTACTCCACCCTCCTCGGTGGCTCCGAGCCGGATTCTTATCCCGACATCGCCGTCGCCCCGAACGGCGATGTGGTGATCGGCATGGCCACCGACTCGCGCGACGTGACCGGCGCCGACCTCTCCGTTCCCGTACCCCTACGTTCCAACCTCGCCATCCTCCGGCTCACTGCGGTCATCACCGCCACACCCTCGCAAATCGCTCTGACCAACTCCACGGCCGCACCAACGCTGCGCTTCGACACCACTCCCGGGCTCGACTACGAGGCTACCGCTTCCACCGAATCCACCTCGGCCTGGCTCCGTGTCACCCCGGTTTCCGGAACAACCGCGGCCTCCACCCCACTCACGGTCAGCGTCAACCCCGCCGCCGCCAACACCCTCCCTCCCGGCATCCACCGCGGCGCCATCACCATCACCACCAGCGAAGGCGGACTGCTCCGCGTCCCCGTCGCCCTCGAAATCATTATCCCCGTCACCGCCACCCCTGCCGCCGTCACGCTTTCCGCCACCGCCGGCTCCACCCCCGCTACCCAAACCGTCAACCTCACCTCCTCCGCCGCCCCCATCGCTCTGTCCGCCACCGCCAACGCCCCATGGATTCAAGTCTCCCCCGCCCAACTCACGACCCCCGCCACCCTCACCATCGCCGCCAATACCGCAGGTCTCGCCCCCGGCCTCTACACCGGCGCCATCACGCTCCGCGCCGGCGTCAATACCGCCGCTACGATCACCGTCACCCTCAATCTCCTTGCCACGCCCGTCACCCTTACCGCCAACGCCACCGAAGCCCGGTTCCGCTGGAACCGCGACTTCCCGCTCCCCCAACAAAGCCGCATCTTCGTCACCAGTAGCGGCGGCCCCACTCCCCTTTTCGCCGACTCCTCCTCCGCCTGGCTGCAGGTCACCGTCCCCCCTGGCGCGCAAACCCCGGAATCCGTCACCATCCGCGCCATCCCCGATGGCCTCGCCGATGGCTTCTACCAGGGCCGCGTGACCATTCGCGGCGGCGCCGCCGCGCTCAACGCCATCGAAGTGCCGATCTGGCTGACTGTCGCCGCCGCCGCGCCAGCCATCACCCGCCAAGGGGTCGTCAACGCCGCCTCCCTAGCCCCCTCGCCGGTCACCCCCAATCAGCTCCTCAGCCTCTTTGGCAGCAACCTCGAATGCGCAGGCGGCCAAGCCGGCATTCTCCTCGCCGGGCAGCCCGCCGCCGTTCTAGCCGCCACCCCGGGACAGATCAACTTTGCTACCCCCGCCACCCTTCCCGCCGGCCCGCTCCGCCTCGCCTACCGCTGCGCCAACTCAGAGTCCGCACAGCTGCTCTTCGACACGGCGCCTGCGGCGCCGGCCCTGTTCACCTTCCCGGGTACCGGCAAAGGCAACGCGGCGTCCATCAACCAGGATGGCTCCCTCAATGGAACAAGCCCGGGCTTCGCCCCCATTCAACCAGGCGGCGTTGTCCAACTCTTTGGCACCGGCTTCGGACCCTACGGCCCGCCCTCCCCCGACGGCCTCACGCGCCTGCGCCTGCCGGTGCGCGTGCTCGTCGGCGGCGTCCCCGCACAGGTCCTCTTCGCCGGGCAGGCCCCGGGCTCCTCCAACGGCCTCCAACAGATCAATATCCGGCTCGCCCCCGTAACCCCTGCCGGCGCGGCGCAGCCCATCGAAATCGAAGTCGACGGCGCTCCCATCCCCGCCGGGGTCACTCTTGCCATTCAGTAACCGCAGCGCGGGCTGCCCCGCTCCCTCACGGCAGCCCCTCAGCCATCACCAGATCCGCGTCATCAAACCCATACTGCGGAATCAGAATCTCCCGCTCATCCGGAGAAACATCCATCCCCCACCCCGGCGCCTTCTCGAGCGCAAACAGAAACTCGTTTTCCCGTCGCTAATGCGCTGCCGGTAAACGCCCCGCCGCGGCGGCGGACTCGCGTAGTAAATCCACCCGTTCCGCAGCGTAAACGTCGTCCGCCGGCTCAGCGAGCCCACCACCTGCTCTACCGCCCCGCCCCCCTGCGGCAGGCGATGAATCCCGTTCCTCTCGTTTCGCTTCGTAAAGTAGATCCACTTGCCATCGTCAGTCTCCCGCACAAAAGCCGCCTCCACCGCGGCCACTCCCTCCCGGCGCCCCTCTCCGGAAAGCGGCCAGCGCTCGAGCAGCGGACTGTTCTCCCGCAAGGAGCTGAGGTACGCTGCGTATTCCGAGCGAATCCGATCAGCGTTCCGAAGGCAAGCCGATCGCGATTCCGATCTGATGCCGATCGCGATTCCGACCTGAAGGCGATCACCGTTCCGACCTGAAGCCGATCACCCACGGCGCGCTCGAAGACGGTCCGCCCACTCGGGCAAGCGCAGCGCCGGGCTAACCCACAACCAAAATCCTTCACCCTCAAACAGGAGGATTCCGGTTGCCCCAACAGAGGTTGCCCATGACTAAATTCAAGACCATCCTGAGGCTCGCCAGCCTCGGGCTCTCCCAACGCCAGATCGCCCAGAGCTGTCAGGTCGGCCAAGCCACCATCTCAGACTATCTGGCACAAGCCAAACATGCCCAGCTCCGCTGGCCAGACATCGCCGACTGGGACGAGGATCGCATCCAACAAGCCCTCGCCCCCGCGCCCAACCCCGCCGCAGTCCGCCGCAAAAACGCCGAACCCAACTTCGCCGCCATCCGCCGCGAACTCCAGGTTCACAAGCACCTCACCCTGCAACTCCTCTGGGAGGAGTACCAACAGCAAAACCCCGATGGCTACCGGTACAGCCGCTTCTGCGACCTCTACCGTCACTGGCTCCAACACCAGGATGTCGTGCTCCGGCAGGAACATCGCGCCGGCGAAAAACTCTTCGTCGACTATGCCGGCGACACCCTCCCGGTGACCAACCCCGTCACCGGCGAACGGCAGTCCGCCGCCGTCTTTGTCGCCGTCCTCGGCGCCAGTAACTACACCTTCGCCGAAGCCACGTGGACGCAGAGCCTGCCCGACTGGATCGGCTCCCATCTCCGCGCCTTCGAGTCCCTGGGCGGCGTTCCCGCCATCGCTGTGCCGGATAACTTGAAGGCTGGCGTTACGCGGGCCTGCCGCTACGAACCCGAGCTGAACCGGACTTACGAGGAGATGGCCGCACACTATGGCGTGGCGATTATCCCCGCCCGCCGGCGAAAGCCGCGGGACAAAGCGAAAGTGGAGGCCGGAGTCCTGGTGGTCGAGCGCTGGATTATGGCGGCGCTGCGCCAGCGGCAGTTTTTCTCGTTGCGCGCCGTCAACGCGGCGATCGCAGAGTTACTCACCCGGCTCAACGATCGTCCGTTCCGCAAAGCCGAGGGCACCCGCCGCAGCTGGTTTCTGGTCATCGATAAACCGGCCCTGCGCCCGCTGCCCGTCGAACGCTACGAGTACGGCGACTGGGCCTCCGCCCGCGTCAACATCGACTATCACGTCGTCTTCGAAGGCCATTTCTACAGCGTGCCTTACCGGCTCGTGCAGGAGGCGGTTCAGCTACGCGCCGCGGCCGCCACCATCGAGATCTTCCACAAGGGCATCCGGGTGGCCAGCCATCCGCGCAGCCGGGCACCGAACAAAGCGACCACCGCCGACGAGCACCGACCCAAAGCCCACCAGCGCTACCTGCAATGGACGCCCTCGCGCTTAATCGAGTGGGGCCGCACGATCGGCCCGCTGACCGCCGAACTCGTAGCGAGGGTACTCGAATCCAAGCGCCACCCCGAGCAAGGATTCCGGTCCTGTCTGGGCATCATCCGGCTGGGCGAAGAGTACGGCGCAGAGCGCGTGGAGGCCGCAGCCCGCCGTGCGCTGAAGCACCGTGTGTACTCGTCCAAGAGCTTGGCGTCGATCCTCGAAACGGGCCTCGACACGCTGCCCGATCCACTTGCCGAACCTCCCCAACCGCCACTTGATCACCCGAATATCCGTGGCGCCAACTACTTCGACCCGCCCAGCCAGGAGGACCCATCATGTTAAACCAACCAACGATCGATAAGCTCTGTGCCATGCGCATGCGCGGGATGGCCGAAGCGCTGCAACAGCAGATGCGGGAGCCGGATATCCATCAACTGAGCTTCGAGGAGCGGCTCGGTTTGCTGATTGACCGCCAGTGGGACTGGCGGCAAAACCGGGCGCTGGAGCGTCGGCTGCAGAGCGCCCGGCTGAAGGGGCAGGCGTGCGTGGAGGACATCGACTATCGCACGCCGCGAGGTCTGGACCGGGCGATGCTGCGCTCTCTGACGCAGCAATCGAGCTGGGTGGCGGAGCATCAGAACCTGTTTCTGCTGGGTCCGACCGGGATCGGCAAGACCTGGCTGGCGCGCGCGATTGGGCAGAAGGCTTGCCGCGATGGTTACACGGGGTTGTTTTTGAAGGCGTCGGAGTTACAGCGGGAACTCATGATGGCGCGGGCGGATGGCCGTCATGCGAAGTATCTATCGCAGTTAAGCCGCGTGGATGTGTTGATCGTGGATGACTGGGCGATGGCGCCGTTGGGAGATGGGGAGCGGCGGGACTTTCTGGACATCTGCGATGCGCGTTACCAGGTGCGTTCGACGCTGTTGACGAGCCAGTTGCCGGTATCGTCGTGGCATGGGCAGATCGGGGACCCGACGATAGCGGATTCGATTCTGGACCGGTTGGTGCATCAGGCGCACCGGATCGAGCTACAGGGGGAGAGCCTGCGAAAGCGGCGGGGGACGAAGGGAGGGAAGGGGGATGGGTGAGAGGAGGGCTGGTAAAGGTTTCTACGGGGTTGAGTGGGGCAAGGGGGCGCAAGCGCGGCCCCCTCGCCCCACACCCCTACTCCCCGCTAAAAGGCAGAAGGCTTGACGATTCGCTGTCGCTTCCGCATGATGAAACAAGCCCGCGTCGCTCCGCTCCGAAAGTGATCGGTATGGCTCGGAATCGTGATCGCCTTCCGGTTGGAATGTGTGATCGGATTCGTCGGAATACGCAG
>JAINDL010000068.1 GCA_019931245.1 Bryobacteraceae bacterium CoA2 C42 | reverse complement strand
GCCCCGCCGCTTCCCGCCGGTCACCTCGGCAAGCCCAACGCCTGCCAGGCCGGCGCCGCCACCGCCGCCACCGACTGGCTGCTGTTCATCGACGCCGACACCTGGTACGCCCGCGTCTTCGCCCCCTGCCTGGTCGAGTACGCCGAAGAGAACGACCTGCAGATGGTGAGCGTCTTCCTCCGGCAGCAGTGCGAGACCCTGGCCGAAAAGGTCCTCCTGCCCTACGCCTTCGCCCTCTACTTCACCGGCGTCAACGCTGGCGCCGTCAACGCCCGCCGCCCCACGCAGTGGCTCGCCAACGGCCAGTGCCTGCTCGTCCGCCGCGACGCCTACGAGCGCCTCGGCGGCCACGCCGCGGTCGCCGCTTCCGTCATCGAAGACGTCGCCCTCGCCAAACTCGCCGCCGAACGTGGCATCCGCGCCCGCGTCACCCGCGCCGAACACATGGGCAGCGTCCGCATGTACGACTCGTTTCAAGCCATCTGGCGGGGCTTTCAGAAGAACTCCTTCCGCTTCCTGCAGATCAACCCGTTCACCGGCCTGCAGGTGGTGATGGCCTCGACGCTCCTCGCCAGTTGGATCCCCGTCATCGTCTGGCTGCTGAACGACCATCTCTACCGGCAGGCCGCTCTGTTCGCCGTCGTGCCGAGCGTCGCGCTGTTCCCCTGGTACCGCAGCGCCGCGGCGCTGCTCGCCCCGCTGGCCATCTACGGCTTCCAGGCCATCGCCATCAACGGCATGTTCACGACGATCACCGGACGCAAGGCCATCTGGAAGGACCGCGCGGTGTGAAGCACTATCCGACGCCCTGGCGCCAGGTCTTCGCCCTGACGCCGCACATCTGGAAGCAGACGCGCTATTCGGTCCGCACCTTCACCGAGCACTCGCTTCCCTGCCTCGTGCCGGAGCCGCGCATCGAAGGTCTCGGCAACCTCCCGGCCAGCCCGGCCTTTGTCCTCGCGCCGAACCACTATCAGCGGCCCGGCCTGTGGATTCTCCACCCCTGCAGCGTCATCACGGTGGCCCTCCAGCGCCACTACCAACTCCCGGACCCGCCCATCCGCTGGGTGGTCACCGCCAACTGGCCGCCCCTCCGCCTCGGCCCCTGGCAGATCCCTTCCCCCGGCGACTGGCTGCTGCCGCGCGTCGCCCACGCCCTGCACTGCTACCCGGTCTCGTTCGCCGGCACCAACCCGGCGCTCACCGCGCGCAGCTACCGTACGCTGCTCAAAGACGCCAAGTTCCTCGACCGCCCCCTTGGCATCTTCCCCGAAGGCGTCGCCGGCACGGCCTTCCGCATGGCCCCGCCGCTCCCCGGCGTCGAGCGCCTCTTCGTCACGCTCGCCAAACTCGGGCTGCCCGTCGTCCCCTGCGGCATGCACGAGACCGACCGCCTCGTTGTCCGCTTCGGCCCGCCCATTCCGCCCGCCGCGCTCGAAGCCGCTCCCAACGCCGCCGAACTCGTCATGCGCGAAATCCGCGCCCAAATTCCTTCTCCCGCCATCCAAGGACAATAGATCCCCATGCCGATCGGTATCCTCTACGAACACCCCGAATGGTTCGAGCTCCTCTTCAGCGAACTCGACCGGCGCGGCCTGCCTTTTTCAAAGCTCCCGGCCGACGCCCTGCTCTACGACCCGGCAGCCCCGCCCGCGCTCGACCTCGTCGTCAACCGCATGAGCCCGTCCTCGCACCGCCGCGGCCACGGCAACGGCATCTTCCTGGTGCGGGACTACCTCCGGCATCTTGAGGAGAACCGCGTCCCGGTGGTCAACGGCAGCGCCGCCTACGCCGTTGAGATCTCGAAGGCGTGGCAGCTCGACCTGTTCCGCCGCTGCGGCGTGGGCTACCCGCGCGCCATTGTGGTGAACCACGCGAGCCGCGTGCTCGAAGCGGCCCGCGCGCTGACGTTCCCGATTGTTTTTAAACCCAACGTCGGCGGCAGCGGGGCCGGCATCGTGCGCTTCGACTCGCTCGACCAGCTCGCCGCCGCCACCTTCGACTTTGGCGTGGACGGCACGGCGCTGCTGCAGGAGTTTCTCCCGGCGCGCGGGCAGTCCATCGTACGCGTTGAAATCCTCGACGGCGAGTTTCTCTACGCCATCCGCATCTGGCCCGACCTGACGAGCTTCAACCTCTGCCCGGCCGACATCTGCCAGGTGCCGGAGGAGATCACCGCCTGCCCGGTGGACACCCCCGGCAAGAAGAAGCTGCGCATTGAGCGCGAGGAGCCATCGGCCGAGGCGATCGCCGGCGCCCTCGCGCTGGCCAAAGCCGCCCAACTCGACGTGGGCGGCATCGAGTTCCTGGTCGATGACCGCACGGGGCAAATCGCCTACTACGACATCAACGCCCTGTCGAACTTTGTGACCGACGCGGTGAACGTGGTGGGCTTCGACCCGACGGCGCGCTTTGTGGACTACCTCGAACGGCGCCTCGCGCCATGAGCCTCGGCGTTCTGGTGGTCGCCGGCAACCACTTCATCGTGCGCGGCCCGCGCCCCACGGCCGACGAAGCCCGGCGCCTCGCCCGCCGCTGGACCTTCATCGAGATCGGCTCCGGCATCCGCGCCACCGACCCCTACGGCCCCTGGCAGGTCTCCACCAAAGAGTTCCGCGAAAACCTCAACTGGGCCGTCATCGTCGCCGGGCCGCCCGCCGAACCGGTCCAACAGCTGCTCGCCGAACTCGCCGTCCGCGGCGTCGCCATCGAGACGCTCGCGCCCGCCCCGCGCGCCGCCGAAAACCAGCCACAATAAGGCATGTCGTTCCTCTTCGCTCTGCTCCTGTTCGCCGCCCCCGAATGGCCGCAGTTCCGCGGCCCCGGCTCCACCGGCGTCGCCGCCGACGATCCGCGCCTGCCCATCACCTGGTCCCCCACGCAAAACATCACCTGGGCCACCTCCATCCCCGGCGTCGGCTGGTCGTCGCCAGTTGTCGCCGGCAACCTCGTCTTCCTCACCGCGGCCATTGCCCCCGGCGCCGCCGCCGCGCCCAAACCCGGCCTCTACCTCGGCCCGCTGCCGCCCAAGCCCACCGACGAACACCGCTGGATGGTCTACGCGCTCGATTTCGACTCCGGCAAAATCGTCTGGGAGCGCGAAGTGCACCGCGGCGTCCCGCCCCAGGCCCGCCACGCCAAGAACACCTTCGCCACCGAAACGCCGGTGACCGACGGCGAGCACCTCTACGCCTACTTCGGCAACGTCGGCCTGTTCTGCCTCGACCGCAAGGGCAAGATTCTCTGGAAGCGCTCCTGGGACCCGGTCGCCACGCGCCTCGGCTGGGGCACCGCCGCCTCGCCGGTTCTGCATCAGGACCGCGTCTATATCGTCAACGACAACGACACGAAGTCCTACCTCACCGCCCTCGATAAAAGGACCGGCCAGACCATCTGGACCGTCGACCGCGCCGAAGAGTCCAACTGGGCGACACCCTACCTCTGGCACCACGCCCAGCGCACCGAGATCATCACCCCGGGCACGAAGAAGGTCCGCTCCTACGACCTCGACGGCAAGCTGCTCTGGGAGCTCGGCGGCATGTCCTCTATCACCATTCCCACGCCCTTCGCCGCGCACGGCCTGCTCTATGTCACCTCGGGCTACGTCGGCGATCAGACCCGGCCTTACTTCGTCATCAAGCCCGGAGCCAAAGGCGACATCTCGCTCAAGCCCGGCGAAACCGCCAACGCTCATATCGCCTGGCACCTGCCGCAGGCCGGGCCGTACAACCCCTCGCCGCTCGTCTACGGCGACAACCTGTACACGCTCATGGACCGCGGGTTTCTCACCGCGCACAACGCCCGCACCGGCGCCGAACTGTTCGGCAAGCAGCGCATCGACGCGGCCGCCGGCGCCTTCACCGCCTCGCCGTGGGCCTACAACGGCAAGGTCTTCGCGGCGAGCGAAGACGGCGACACGTTCGTCATGACGGCCGGAGCAAGTTTCGAACTCCTGCACAAGAACACCCTCAACGAGATGATTATGGCCACCCCGGCCATCGCCCGCGGCAGCCTCTTCCTCCGCACGTTCTCGAAGCTCTACCGCATCACCAACCAGAGCGCGAAGCCCGCCGCCTGGGACCGTTTCCGCGGCCCCAACGGCACGGGTGTAGCCGAAACCGGCGCCCTGCCATCAGACTTCGGCCCCGGCAAAAACAACCTCTGGAAAGTCGGCCTGCCTCCCGGTCACTCCTCCCCCATCGTCGTCGACGGCCGCATCTTTCTCACCGCCTTCGAAGGCGAGCAACTCCTCACCATCGCCCTCGACCAGCGCTCCGGCCAGACTCTCTGGCGCCAACCCGCCCCGCGGCCGCGCCAGGAGCCGATCGACAAGCGCAACTCCCCCGCCTCCCCTTCGCCCGTCAGCGATGGCGAACGCGTCTACGTCTTCTTCCCGGACTACGGGCTGCTGGCCTACTCGCTCGACGGCAAGCGGCAGTGGAGCGTGCCGCTCGGGCCCTTCGATAACTCCTACGGCATGGGCGCTTCCCCCATTCTGGCCGGCGATAAGGTGGTGCTGATCTGCGACCAGAACCGGCACTCCTTCGCCGTCGCCTTCGACCGCGCGACGGGCCGCGAGCGGTGGCGCACGCCGCGGCCGGAGGCGCTTTCGGGCCACTCAACGCCGGTGCTCTATCAGCCGGCGCAAGGCCCGGCGCAGATCGTCGCGCCGGGCTCCTTCCGCATGGATGCTTATTCGGAGGAGGACGGCCGCGTCGTCTGGAGCACGGGCGGGCTGGCCAGCGAGATGAAGTCCGTCCCCGTGCTCGCCGCCGACGGGACGATCTACATCAACGGCTACAACATCCCCGATAACGACCCCGGCAAGCAGATTCAGCTGCCGGCCTACGCCGAGGCGATCCGGCAGTGGGACGCCAACGGAAACGGCAAGCTGGACTACGCCGAACTGACCGATGCGCGGAGCCGGAAGTACTTCGACTATCTCGACTTTGACAAGGACAAAGCGCTTGATGCCGAGGAGTGGCGGTCGTTCGCGCTGACCCTTTCGGCCGAAAACGGCCTGCTGGCGGTCGAGTCCGGCACGGGGCGCGTGAAGTGGAAGTACCATCGGGGCATTCCGCAGCTGCCTTCGACGCTGCTCTATCAGGATGTGCTGTACATGATTACCGACAGCGGCATTCTGACGACGCTGCGGCCGGCGACGGGCGAGGTATTGAAGCAGGGGCGGATTCGCGGGGCGGCGGACAACTACTACGCGGCGCCGGTGGCGTCGGACGGTAAGGTCTTCTTTGCGAGCCGGAGCGGCGTGGTGACAGTGCTCCGGGCGGGCGGCGAGCAGGAGCCGCTCGGGCAGATTGAGCTCGACGATGAGATCTACGCCACGCCCGCGATTGCCGGCGGGCGGCTGTACGTGCGGACACGTAGCGCGCTGTACGCCTTCGGGTCCTGATATCATCCGGCGATGGATCGTCGGAAATTTTTCGCGGCCGGCCTGAGCGCCGTGCCGCTGCTTGCGGCCCAACCCGGGCGCAAGTATAGGACCGCGCTGATCGGCGCGGGCTGGTGGGGGATGAACATTCTGCGGGAGGCGCTCGCTTCGGGCGAGTGCTCGGCCGTTGCGCTGGCCGACCCCGATCCGAACCAGATGGACAAAGCCGGGCAGGAGATCGCCAAGGTCTCCGCGGACCAACCGCGGCGCTACCGGGACTATCGCGAGATGCTCAAGAAAGAGCGGCCCGACATCGCCATCGTCGCCACGCCCGACCACTGGCACGCCCTGCCGACGATTGACGCAGTGAAGGCCGGGGCGCACGTCTACGTCGAAAAGCCCATTGCGCACACGATTGACGAAGGCAAGGCGATGGTGCGCGCCGCGCGGGAAGCGGACCGGCGGATTCAGGTAGGGCTGCACCGGCGCGTATCGCCGCATCCGGTCTCGGGGATGGCGTTTCTCAAGTCGGGCAAGGTGGGCAAGATTGGCATGGTCCGCACCTTCGCCCACGCGGCGGGCGGGGCGGGCGTGAAGACGCCGGACAGCGAACCGCCGAAGGGGATGGATTGGGATCTGTGGCTGGGTCCGGCGCCGAAGCGCAACTTCAACCCGTCGATCCACCCGCGCGGCTTCCGGCAGTATCTGGACTTCGCCAACGGCACGCTGGGCGATTGGGGCGTGCACTGGATGGATCAGGTGTTGTGGTGGACCGAGGAGACGCATCCGAAGTCGGTGCACTCCACCGGGAACCGGTTTATCCGCGAGGATTCCACCGACGCCCCGGACACGCAGGTGGTGACCTACGAGTTCGAGTCGTTCACGGCGACCTGGGAGCAGCGCCATTATGCGGGCAACAACGCCGAACAGCATCTGATCGGGGCGTACTTCT
>JAINDL010000105.1 GCA_019931245.1 Bryobacteraceae bacterium CoA2 C42 | reverse complement strand
CGGCAGGGGATCGACCACGAATAGCCAGGTCAAGACGCCAAGCAAGAGTGCGCCAAGGATGCGAAGGCTGCGAATGACCATGACATCGCTCACCCGGAAGCGCGCCAGGAGGAGGAAAGAAGCGAGCGCGGGGAGTAGAATAGCGTGCTCGCTGGTAAAGCGGAGCATTATTCTGCTGATAGGACCCATCCCCGGATGAGACAGCAAGGCCACGGCAGAGAGAGACGCCG
The DNA here is from genome assembly GCA_019931245.1 of Bryobacteraceae bacterium CoA2 C42. Lineage (GTDB taxonomy): Bacteria > Acidobacteriota > Terriglobia > Bryobacterales > Bryobacteraceae. The sequence continues at coordinate 34,886 of JAINDL010000105.1, read as the reverse complement.
CACCGGCGATGGCGGACAGCCAGATGCAGAAATTCACCATGGAGGATCTTGGCTCGAGCAGGCGAATGTGGATGGCGATCGCCAGGAAGGAATAGAAGCTGGTGAAGGCCCAAAAGCGAATTTCAAAGCCCGATAGGAGGGCGCTTCCGGTAAACAGGTTGGACCAGAACTGAGTGCTGAGGATCAGCCCGGTGACCGTGGCGAGAAAGATGAGGAGGCTGTAGGCACCCTTGAGCCGTTTGGAGCGATGAGAGAGGCGCCAGACGGAAAGTGTTGCCGGGCAAAATATGAGTAATCCGAGATAGCCAATGCTGCAAACCAGCCGCACCTCGGGCGAATGCAGCGCATAACCGCCGATCATCAGCGCCGTGCCGGCGGCACCGCCGCAATTCCAGACTAGGAGCGAGGCGGCCAGCAGCAGGCTCGGGCGACGTTGCTCCTCTAACCGCCAGGAACTCCGAATCAGCTGGAGCAGCACGAGGGAAACCGCCAGTCCCGCGACGAAGCCCAGAAGCTGGGTAAGTAATTGAGCACCGGTGTCGGTTGTATAGCTCTCCATAGATCAATGGGAAAGAACAGTTTCGCAGAAGAGCGTTCGCAGTGCAGAGAGCAGCGGTCTTCGTCTCTGGGACCGATCGTTGTCGTCGGGCCACAGGAGTTGGACGCCGGAACGGCTCAGAAAGTCGAGGGCCTCCAGGCCCTCCGCGGAGACCGGGCCGGCGGCTCTGAGATCGAGGAGATAGAGTCTTTGTCCAATCGAGCGGGATGTCTCCCAAATCTGTAGCAGTTCCGGTACCAGGGCACCGCTCAGCGGGCCGCGGACTTGAATGCGGAGTGACTGCGAATTGTCATGGATGTAAATTCCGCTGGATCGCGCTATGTGCCTAGACATTGCACCCCCAGTCTAAAAGGGCTATCGGCGGGAGTCACGAGTTTTTGCCGTGAGTGCGGAATTTTTTGATTCAGTGGGGACGGAGGAGCGTGAGACCTGGGAGGAGCGCCCAGGACGGGAAGAGAAAGCCGGGCGAATGCCTCGCGGTTCCCCGTCCCGTGCTCTCCTCATGAGCCTGGGCGGTTGCAGTATTTCTTCGCGGCGGCGAGCGGGATCCCAAACATCAGCGCGGTTCCCAGATTCAGCACCAGGTTGCCCCACGCCTGATGGGCAATGGTAAACGCGCAGTCGACCGCGAACCACACGGCCAAGGGCAGCGCGATCGCCTTCCACGCCCATTCCTGGCCGGCCGCGAACGGTCCCCGCGCGAGTGCGATGATGCCGGTCATCCATCCCGCCATCACGGCGCCTATGATGCCGTTGGCAAAGTAGATGTAGCCCTGCGTGGAACTCGCCACCTGTTCCGGCGCCGTCCAATGCTGATAGTAGACCAGGTTGAAGAACGAAGCCCCCGCCGGCGGCGCCAGAAGGAGCAGGGCGCTTAACGAGAGAATCGCTACCGCCGCGGCTTGGACCAGACGGGACCAAAGTTGTAGTTGCGGGTTGCCGGCCATAGTTCTCCCCCTTCTCATACCGTACCACCGCATCGACGGCTTCTCGGCGATCCCGCGTCCGAAGCTCTTTTTGCATGGTGTGAGCCGGCCACGAGCCGGGGGGATGCCTTGGCGGGATGGATTCGGTCCGGAACGACCGCCCCTGGCGCGAGGCAGTCCGTGTCCCGACTTTTCGCCGGAAGTCGGCAGCGCACGCAATCCTCTCACCGGCCGCAGCAAGAGGTATGGTTCGTAGGCGGCAACATCCGAGACGGCCAACGCGGAGGCCCTGCCCCCGCTTACGCCCCAACAGCCCCCCGCACCAGGCCCGGCAACTCGTCCCGGATCCGCCGGAACGCCGCCCGTCGCTGCTTCTCGTCCCCCGTCGCTGCGGGCGGGTCCACGCGCCCCCAGTGGATCCACCGCAGCGTGGCCGGAAACACCGGGCAGGACTCCTTGCGTTGGTGCAGACCGTCACCACCGAGGCAAACTGCTGGCCCGCAACCTCGTCCCCTGCCTTCGACCGGTGCCCCGTCCGCTCAATCTCCAACTCCGTCATCACCGCAATCGCCTACGGCCGCACCCACGCTGACGGCGTCGCCGTGCCGCACGCCTCAAAACGGTCCCGCACCCCGTGCCGGGTTCGCCGGACCAAGCACCAGGATCTTCGGCTTCATCCCGACCTACCGCTCCTTCCGGATCGCCGTCTCGAAGTAGGCCCGCATCTGCTTCTGAATGTCATCCCGCACCCGCCGGAACACAGCCAGCTTCTCGGCGTCCGTCCCTGTCGCCTTCGCCGGGTCCGGGAAGCCAATGTATACCCGCTTGCCCACCTTGCCCGGAAAGTTTGGGCAGTTCCGGTCGGCGTCGTCACACACCGTAATCACGAAGTCAAAAGGGCTGGCCGACGAACTGATCCGCCCGCTTCGGGTACCCGTTCGAAGCATCGACCCCCACGTCGAGCATCGCCTGAATCCCGAAAGGATTCACCCGCGCGGACGGATTTGTCCCCGCTGAAAACACTGCCAGCCCCGTATCCCACGATTGCAAGAATCCCGCCGACATCTGGCTCCGCGCCGAGTTGCCCGTGCACAGGATCAACACGCGCACCTTCTCCGGCGCCGCCGCCAGCGCCCCGCGCATCAGCCCAAGTCCAACCAGCCCAACCAATCTTCTCAAGTTGCTTCTCCCGCCGGTACGCTTGGATCCAAACGACATCCGGCCTCATCTCATGAATCACCAGGATAACTATGGCACTCAAAACAGTTCTCGCCCAGCACCCCTTCGGCTCCCAGCACTGGGTTGGCGATGGCTTTCCCGTTCGCAATCTCTTCCCCTCGAATGGCGTCTCCGGCGAGGTCAACCCGTTCCTGATGTTCGACTACGCCGGCCCCACCGATTTCCCGCCGTCCAGCCAGCCCCGCGGCGTCGACCAGCATCCCCACCGCGGCTTTGAAACCGTCACCATCGCCTACCAGGGCTCCGTTGACCATCGCGACTCGGCCGGTAACAGCGGCACCATCCACCCGGGCGATGTCCAGTGGATGACCGCAGCCTCCGGCATCGTTCACGAAGAGAAGCACGGCCGCGACTTCACCACCGCTGGCGGCACCTTTGAAATGGTGCAGCTCTGGGTGAACCTGCCGGCCGCCGCCAAAAAGACCCCGCCCCGCTACCAGCCCATCACCCGCGCGCAGATTCCCTCCATCGAACTCGGCCCCGGCGCCGTCGCCCGCGTCATAGCCGGAGAGCTCGCCGGCGCCCGCGGCCCCGCCCAAACGTTTACTCCTCTCACGCTCATCGACCTCCGCCTCGCTGCCGGCGCCCGCGCTACGCTCTCCCTGCCCGAAGGCCAAAACACCGGCCTCGTCCTCCTCCGCGGCGACGTTACCGTCCAGGGCGAACCGCTCCGCGGCGAAGCCCGCCTCGCCCTCCTCAGCCCGGCGGGCCAATCTGTCGAACTCACCGCCGCCGCCGACTCCCTCCTGCTCCTCCTCGGCGGCGAGCCCATTAACGAACCGGTCGTGAGCTACGGCCCCTTCGTCATGAACACCATGGACGAAATCCGCGAGGCCATGGCCGACTACCGCGCCGGACGCATGGGCCGGCTAAGCTGACCGCGCCCCCAGCTTCTTCAGGATCGTCATCATCGGGCACCAGTTCGTAAACGCGGACTGCAACAGATTCAGCCCGATAAAGATCGTGAAGTAGATCCACCGGGGGTCCACATAATGGCTCAAGCCGAGGCTGACCAGAATCAGCGCCCCCGCAATCATCCGTAAGTACCGTTCAACCGTCATCGCTAGCTCCTCTCTCGTCTCTCGATCAGGTAGTAAAGTATGGGAACCGTCATCCGCGATAGCGCCAGCGAAGCAATCTCGCCGGCCATCAACGCAATGGCAAGCCCCTGAAAAATCGGGTCGAACAGAATCACGCTCGAACCCGCCACGACGGCCGCCGCCGTCAACATCATCGGCCGGAAACGCACCGCGCCCGCGTCCACCACCGCATCCGCCAGCGCCATACCCTCCTGCCGCCGCAGCTCGACAAAGTCCACTAGAATAATCGAGTTCCGCACCACAATCCCCGCCCCCGCGATAAACCCGATCATCGACGTCGCACTGAAAAACGCCCCCAGCATCCCGTGCGCCGGCAGAATCCCCACGAGCGAAAACGGAATCGCCGCCATGATCACGAGCGGCGTGATCAGCGACTGAAACCACCCCACCACCAGGATGTAAATCAGCACCAGCACCGCCGCAAATGCTATGCCCAGGTCGCGAAAGACCTCGTAAGTGATGTGCCACTCGCCGTCCCACTTCAACGCATACTTCGACTCCGTCGCCGGCTGCGCCGCCGTGAACTGCTCAAGCCGGTAACCCTCCGGAATCCGCAGCCCGTCAATCTTCGGCCCCAAAGCCAGAATCGCGTACACCGGACTCTCCATCGCCCCCGCCACATCCGCCGTCACGTACGTCACCGGCATCAGGTTCTTGTGGTACCGGCTCCGCTCGGTGACGGTCGTCTGTACCTTCACCAGTTCCCGCAACGCCACCGCGCTCCCGCTCCGGCCCCGGATCTTCAACTCCTGCATCCGCTCAAGATCGCTCCGCACCTCGCGCGGCAGACGCACCTCCACCGGCACGTCCTCCTTCGCCGCCTCGTCATGCAACAACCCCGCCGCTTCGCCCGCCCCGGCCATGCGCAGCGTGCGCGCAATCTCCGCCGTCGTCACCCCGTGCAGCGCCGCCTTCTCCGCATCCACCACCACCTGATGGCGCGGCTGCGGATCCTCGACGTACCAGTCCACGTCCACCACCCCGTCGAGGCCCTCCATCAACTGCTTCACCTGCCCGGCAATCCGCTGCCGCCCCTCTTCGGTTGGCCCGTAGATCTCCGCCACCATCGTCTGCAGCACCGGCGGACCCGGCGGTACCTCCGCCACTTTGATATTCGCCCGGTTGGCTCGCCCGAGCGGCGTCAAGCGCCGCCGGATCTGCTTGGCGATCTCGTGGCTCGCCAACTCCCGGTGCTCTTTGCCGAGCAGATTCACCTGAATATCGGCCACGTTCGCCCCGCGCCGCAAATAGTAGTGCCGCACCAGGCCGTTGAAGTTGAACGGCGATGCCGTGCCCGCGTACGTCTGCACGTCCACCACCTCGGGCTGCTCCATCGCCGCCGCCGCCAGCACCCGCGTCACCCGCGCCGTCTCTTCAAGAGAGGTGCCCTCCGGCATGTCGATGATCACCTGGAACTCGCTCTTGTTGTCAAAAGGCAGCATCTTCACCTTTACAAACTGCGTGTACACCAAGCCGCAGGAAACCAACAGCAGCAGCAGCACGGCGCCGAGGAAGCCCGAACGCAGCAACGGCCGCTCCAGCAGCGGACGCATCACCCGCCGGTACCACCGCGTCACCAGGTCTTCGCTCTCCTCCGCCGCGTGCCCCGCGTGATTGCCCAGCAGCCGCGCCGCCGCCCACGGCGTCACGAGAAACGCCACCAGCAGCGAAAACGCCATCGCCGCCGTCGCCCCAATCGGAATCGGACGCATATACGGACCCATCAGCCCGCTGACAAACGCCATCGGCAGAATTGCGGCAATCACCGCCAGCGTCGCCAGAATCGTCGGATTGCCCACCTCATCCACCGCCTCCACCGCCACCTGCGCCAGCGGCCGCGTCTGATTAGCCGCCATCCGCCGGTGCCGCACAATGTTCTCGACAATCACAATCGCATCGTCCACCAGAATCCCAATCGAAAAGATCAAGGCAAACAACGTAATCCGGTTCAGCGTGTACCCGTAGAGGTAAAACACCGTCAACGTCAGCGCCAGCGTCACCGGTATTGCCGTGAACACAATCAGCGACTCGCGAAAACCCAGCGTGATCGCAATCAACACGCTCACGGAGATCACCGCAATCGCCATATGAAACAACAACTCATTCGACTTCTCCGCCGCCGTCTCGCCATAATTCCGCGTCACGTTCACCGCAACTTCTGAAGGAATCACCCCGCCCCGTAGCCCGTTCACGCGCTCCATCACCCCATCGGCAACGTCGATTGCGTTCGCGCCTTTCCGCTTGGCCACCGTCAGCGTTACCGCCGGCGAAAACGCGCCCGCCGCGCCAAACTGCACGTACTGCCCCGGTTCTTCGCCCGTGTCTTCCACCCGCGCCACATCGCGCACGTAGACCGGCTTGCCCGGCGCCGCAACGACCACATTCGCCACATCCTGCGCCGTCCGCAGAAACGTTCCCGTTTCAAGCAGTTGTTCGCGGTCACCCTGCGTGAACCGTCCGGCGTCGAGCCGCACGTTCGCCGCGCCCAGCCGTTGCCAGATGTCGATCGGAGTGAGGTTGTACGCCGCCAGCCGCGCCGGATCCACCGTCACCCGCAGCGTCCGCCGCTGTCCGCCGATCAAGGTCACCCCGCTCACGGCCGGCGCCTGCTTCACCACATCGGTCACCTGCGCCGCCACCCGCCGGAGTTCCAGATCGTTGAACCGTCTGCTATGAAACGTCAACGCCAAAATCGGAACATCGTCAATCGATCGCGGCTTGACGAGCGGCGCCGAAGCCCCCGGCGGAATAATGTCGAAATTCGCAAACAGCTTTTGATTTAACTTAACGATGCTCTTTTCTTCATCCTCCCCAACCTTAAATCGAACAATCGCCATCGCCCCGCCCGCCGAAGAGGTCGAATAGATGTATTCCACGCCCGGAATCTCCCACAGGAGTTTTTCCATCGGGCGCGTCACCCGCTCTTCTACCTCGGCCACCCCCGCGCCGGGCATGGCGACAAACACATCGATCATCGGCACGATGATCTGCGGCTCCTCCTCCCGCGGCAGGCTTACGATCGAGAACAACCCGGCCAGCAGTGAGGCCCCGATAAACAGCGGCGTCAGCTTGGAGTCGATGAACGCTCCGGCGATCCGGCCGGCGATGCCGCTCATGGACGCACCTCCACCGGCGCACCGTCAACCAGGCCGGCCGGCCGCGGCAGAATCAGCCGGTCGCCGGAGCGGAGGCCCGAGAGAACCTCGATGGTCTCCTCCCGCGCGGCGCCGAGGCTTACCAGCCGGGCTCGCGCGAAGCCGCCCTCTTCCACCAACACCGATTGCAGTTGCCCCTGCGTTTCCACGGCCGCCCGCGGCACGGCCAGCACCTGCCGCGTACCCGTGGAAAACCGCGCCCGCCCGAACAGGCCGCCGCGCAGCGCGGGATTGGCCGGCAGGTCGATCCGCGCTACAAATGCCCGCGAACCGGGGTCGACCGCCGGAGCGATCTCGACAACGCGACCGGTGAGCGGCGTTGCAATGGCATCGACGGTCACTGTGGTCATCGCTCCCTGCTTCACGGCCCCGAGGCGGCTCTCCTCGACGATGGCCTCCAGCCTGTAGTTGCCCGTCTGCTCCACGTCGACCAGCGGAACGCCCGGAGCGGATAGGGCGCCGGGTTCGACGCGGCGGGCGAGGACAAGCCCGGCAAAGGGCGCTTTGATCTCGGCATAGCCCCGGGCGATCTGGGATTGCTCCACGGCCTGCTCGGCTTGCCGGATCTTGTCGTCGATCTGCCGCCGCCGCGATCGCGCCATCGCCACGGCCGCCTCCTGCACCTTCACGCGGGCGTTGCTCTCATCAAACTCCTGCGCCGAAAGCGAGCGTTTCTCGTACAGCTCTTTCATTCGCCGCAGTGTCGACCGCGCGAGATCGAGCTGCGCCTGCGCCGCGGCGATCGCGCTCTCGGCCTCGGGAATGGCGCCCTTGGCCTCGTCGAGTCCCGCCTGCGCCTGCCGCTGCGCGGCCTCGAGATCGCGCGCGTCCACCGTCACGAGCGTCTGCCCCGCCGCCACGCGGTCGCCCGCTCGTACCCGAACCTCCATCACCGTACCCATCACGCGGCCGGCCACGGTGGTGACAGTCCGCGCGGCCACGGTGCCGACGGCCTCAAAGCCGTCGGGCCACTCGGATATCGTGAGCGGCGTAAGTGTCACGGGGGTCTTGGTCGCCGGTTCGGGCTTAACCGTTTCCGGGGTATGCTTGCCGCCGCAGCCGCTCAGCGCCAGCAGAATCACGGCGAACAGCGCAAATCTATTGAAGGACATTCGAATCTCCAGAAAGGGTGCCCGCGGCTAACTGCACAGCAACGGTCGCCAGGCGATGGTCATAGATCGCGGCGATGCGCCGCGTGGTGGCGTCGAGCAGCGCGGTCTCGGTGCGCAGCAGGTCGGTCACGGTCGTCAGGCCGGCCTCGTAGCGGTTCTTGGTAATCCGCAGGCTCTCTTCGGCCTGCGCGACGGTGGCCGTGGCCACTTCGATCCGCTGCTGCGCCGCGGTCAGGCTCGCCTGCGCCTGCCGCAGTTCCAGGTTCACCCCGGCCAGTGTCTCCCGCTCGTTGGCCTTCGATTTGGCCACCGTCTGCGCTGATTCTTCGAGGCGCGCGCGGTCGGCGAATCCGTTGAACAGGTTCCATCGCACCCCGACGCCGAAGTACCAGTTTGCGCCGCCCTGATTGACGAAGCGGCCGCGGTTGGCCTCCCACGCCGCCCGGCCGGTGAGTTGCGGGTAGAGAGTGCTGCGCGCTCCGGTGGCCTGCGACTCGGCCAACTCCCGCGCCAGCGCCGCCTGCCGTAGTTCGGGCCGCTCCACTGTCGAGACAGCCACGGGGGCCGCGGGAGCCACGGTGAGCGGAGTGGCGAGGGCGACGACGGTATCGAGCGGTTGGCCCAGCGCCTCGTTGAGCGCCGCGCGGGCGATCTCGACGCCGGACTGCCGTTGAATCTGCTGTTCGCGCATCGCGGCCAGGTGAACGCGGATCGAGAGCACATCCGCGTCGGTTGACAGACCGGCGGCGCGCACAGCCTCGGCGCGCTGCAGGTCGGCTTCGGCCGACTGCACCGCCTGTCGCGCCGCCTTGACAAACTGTTCGGCCAGCGTAACGGTGTGGTAGGTTCGCGCCACTTTGGCAATCAGCTGCATGCGGGCAGACCGCTCCTGCTCGGCCGAGAGTTTTTCGCCGAGTTGCCCTGACTTTACCCCGGCACGGACCCCGCCAAAGTCGTAGAGCACCTGGTCGACACTCACCGACGACTGAAAGTTATTGACAAAGCCGGGGCGGTTCAGCGCATCGATGGCGAAGTTAGCGGCCGAGAAGCGCCGTTGGGTCAGCAGCGTCGAGAAGGCAAGCACCGGATTGTTCGAGCTTTGGAACGACTCGGCGTAGTTCACCTTCGGCAGATATCCGGAGCGAGCTTGCGCGGTCCGCGCGACGGCGACGCCGGTTTGGGCCTTGGCCGCTTCGATGGAGGGGTGCCGGGCGAGGGCTTGGGCCACGGCCTCGGGCAGCGTCAACGTTTCGGCCGCCAGCGGAGAGGGCGGCAGCCATAGGGCGCAATGGAGAAAGGAAAACAGGATTCGTCTCACGTCATTCGGAGAGATACAATTGAGCCGAAAACGTGACAAGTGCATTTTTCGCCCGCCATCGCCCCGCCCATGCGCTATACTGAAGAGATTCGGGCCGTAGCGCAGCCTGGCTAGCGCGCTTGCTTGGGGTGCAAGAGGTCCCGGGTTCAAATCCCGGCGGCCCGACCATTTTTATCCCGCCTTACCAACAGTTGGTAGAGTAGAAGGCACCTGTTCCGGGGTATCGCCGTGCGTCGCCTTCTACCGCTTTTCTGTTTTATCCTCCCCCTGTTCGCCCTCAGCGGCGATGAACTGTTTCGCGAGCGGATCGAGCCCGTCCTCTCCCGCGACTGCCAGGGTTGTCATGGCTCCGTCCAGGCGCTTTCGAAGCTCGCCGTCAGCTCCCGCGCGGCCCTGCTCCAGGGCGGCGCCCGCGGCCCCGCGCTCCTGCCCGGCCAGCCGGACCAGAGCCTGCTACTCCACGTCCTCGAGGGTCGCAACGGTCTTCAGATGCCCCCCGGCGGTCCCAGACAGAAGCTGCCTCCTGAGACGATCGCTGCCTTCCGCGAATGGATCGCCGCCGGCGCGCCCTGGCCCGCCCGCGCTACCGAAGCCAAGTGGACTTACAAAGACGAAGACCTCTGGGCCTTCCGGCCCGTCCGTCCGTTTGATCCCGGCAAAACCATCGACTCCTTCCTGCCATCGCCCGCTCCGCGGGCCGACCGCCGCACCCTCATCCGCCGCGTCACCTTCGACCTTACCGGCCTGCCGCCCACCCCCGAGGAGGTCAACACTTTCCTCGCCGACAAATCGCCCCAGGCCTGGAACAAACTCATCGACCGTCTCCTGGCCTCTCCCCACTACGGTGAACGCTACGGCCGCCACTGGCTCGACGTCGTCCGCTACGCCGACACGAGCGGCTACTCGAACGACTTCGAGCGCCCCAATGCCTGGCGCTATCGCGACTACGTCATCCGCAGCCTCAATCAGGACAAGCCTTACGACCAGTTCATCCGCGAACAGGTCGCCGGCGACGAACTCTACCCCGGCAACCCGGAGGCCCGCATCGCCACCGGCTTTCTCCGCGCGGGCCCGTGGGAGCACACCGCCATGTCCGTCGAAGCCGTCACCCGCCAACTCTTCCTCGACGACGTCGCCCACCACACCGTCAGCACCTTCCTCGGCCTCACCCTTGGCTGCGCCAAGTGCCACGACCATAAGTTCGACCCCATTCCCACCAAAGACTACTACCGCGTCCAGGCCGTCTTCGCCTCCACCGAATTCGCCCGGCCGAAGCTCCCGTTCCTCCCCACGGAGAACACCACCGGCCTCGCCGCCGGCGCCGCCCACCTGCAGGCGCTCTACGATCGCACCCTCGCCCGCATGAAGGAGTTCCGCCAGAACCACCCCGACTCGGAAGAGCACGAGGAGTTCAAACTGTACCGGAAGCACGCGCAGCTTTACCAGGACTCGCTCCACCGCTTCGCGCCCCTCGCTTTCGCCGTCTCGAGCGGTCCCCTCGATGGCCAGACCGACGGAGGTCCCACGCTGAAGTATCCGCCCCTCGCCGGCTATCGCCCCGCGCCCGTCCACATTCTGCCGGGCGGCAACATCCAGTCGCCCGCCGAGGCCGTGACGCCGGGGGTGCTTTCGGTGCTTGAGCGCGTTGGCGGGTATCCGGCGGCAGGGATCCCCGATCGGGTGGCCGGGCGACGCTCCGCCTTTGCGCAGTGGATCGCCGACCCGCGAAACCCGCTCACCGCGCGCGTCATCGTCAACCGCCTGTGGCAGGCCCACTTCGGTGAAGGGATCGCCGGAGATCCCAGCAACTTCGGCAAGATGGGGAAGAAGCCCACCAATCCCGCCCTGCTCGATTGGCTCGCCGGCGCACTCGTCCACCACGGCTGGCGGCTCAAAGCCATCCACCGCCTGATCCTCCAATCGACGGCCTACCAGAGCACGAACTTCACGCCGCGGCGCCTGGAAGCCGAAGCACTGCGCGACAGCCTGCTGGCCGTGAGCGGCGAACTGAACCGCGAAGCCGGCGGCCCCGGCGTCTTCCCGCAAATCAATGAAGACGTGGCGCGCCAGCCGCAGCACCGCATGGGGTCGCTCGCGCCGCCCTATACTCCTTCGCCCCTCCGCCGCCAGCGCAATCGCCGGACCATCTACACCTTCCAGCAGCGCAGCCTGCCCGATCCGCTCGTCGAAGTCTTCAACGGACCCACCCTCGATCTGGCCTGCGAGCGCCGCGAAGCCTCCACCGTGCCCACCCAAGCCTTCGGCCTGCTCAACAGCCAGTTCGCCAATGACCTCGCCCTCGCCATGGCCGCCCGTCTTGAAAAGGAAGCGCCGACGCTCAGAACGCGCCTCGAGCGCGCCTTTGCCCTCGCCTTCAGCCGCCCGCCCCAACCCGCCGAACTGACGGCCGCCACGCGCCACTTCCGGCGGATGCTCGCCTATCACCAAACCAATCCACCGCCCGCCAAACCGCAGCCCCGGCCCCTCGTCCACAAGATCACGAGCGAACTGACGGGCCAAACCTCGGAGTTCCTGCAGGCGCCCGACCCCGCGCCTTACGAAGCCAATCTCCATCCCTCCGCGGTCGGCCCGGCCACGCGGGCCCTCTCCGACGTCACCCTCATGCTCCTCAACGCGAACGAGTTCGTCTATGTCTACTAACCTCTCGCGCCGCGAACTGCTTTTCGGCGGCGGCATGGGCCTCGGCACCGTGGCGCTGAGCGCGCTGCTGGCCGAACAGGCCAGCGCCGGGCCGCTGACGCCGAAGGCGCCGCACCATCCCGCCAAAGCCAAGCACTGCATCTTCCTGCTCATGGAGGGCGGCCCCAGCCACATCGATACGTTCGACCCCAAGCCCAAGCTTGACCAGCTGCACATGACGCGCTTTGCCAAGGAGCGCAACAAGTTCGAAGCCAACATGAACACCGGCGAGCGCTACTACGTCAAAAGCCCTTTCACGTTCCGCCGCGCCGGCAAGATGGGCATCGAAATCAACTCGCTCCTTGAAAACTTCAGTGACGTCGTTGATGACTGTTGCTTTTACCGCGGTCTCAAGGGCGACAGCGTCAACCATCCGACCGCGCTTTACCACCTCAACACCGGCAATCAGTTCGGCGGCGATCCGGCGCTGGGCGCGTGGGCTTCGTATGGTTTGGGCACCGTCAATCAGAACCTGCCTTCGTTTCTCGTGCTGCCCGATGTAGCCTACCCGCAGGGCGGCGCCGCCAACTGGTCGAACGGCTTTCTGCCCGCCTACTACCAGGGCACGCCGCTGCGGCCGGAGGGCGCGCCGATTCTCGACATGGCCCCGCCCCCCGGCATGACCGCGCCGCGCCAGGCGGCCAATCTCGCCTTCTGGAAAGAGCTCAACGGCTTCCATCGCGCCCGGCGCGCGGACCACGCCGAACTCGATGCGCGCCTTGAAAGCTACGAACTCGCCTTCCGCATGCAGGCCGAGATGCCCGGGGTGGTGGACCTTGAAAAAGAGTCGCCGGCCACCCGCGCGATGTATGGCATTGGCGGCCCCGACAAAGACGCCGACGCCCTCGGCCGCCGCTGTCTGCTCGCCCGCCGGCTCGTGGAAAAAGGCGTTCGCTTCGTGCAGGTCATCGCCATGGGTTGGGACTCGCACGACTACATCGACAAGGCCCACGGCTCCCGGCTGCGTGCCATCGATAAGCCTGTGAGCGCCCTGCTCAAAGATCTGAAACGCACCGGTCTGCTCGAGGATACGCTTGTTGTCTGGGCGGGCGAGTTCGGCCGGAGTCCGGACAACGGGATACGGCGGGGCAGCACGGCCTGGGGCCGGGATCATAACGCCAACGCGATGACGGTGTGGCTGGCCGGGGGCGGCGTGAAGGCCGGTGCGATTGTGGGCGCGACGGACGAGGTGGGCGGCATGGCGGTGGAGACGGTGCATCCGCTGCGGGACTTCCACGTGACGCTGCTGCATTTGCTGGGCCTCGACGATGCGCGGCTGCGGTATCTGCACGCCGGGCGGGAGAAGCAGTTGAGCCAGGTGGGCGGGCAGGTGATCCGGCCGGTGCTGGCTTAGCGGCGGAGGATCACTTTCAGCGAGTCGTCGTCGAGTTGGGCCGAAGCGGGCCGGAGGCCGGCGGCGTGGAACATGGCGGCATACTCGTCGAGGGAGAAGATCTGTTCGTTGACCCCGTGCTCCAGCACCTCAAGAATATTGGCGCGGGGTTCGCCGAGTTCGTGGCCGGTGGGTTCGCACATTACCGCGATGAAGCCGCCCGGCCGGACGACGCGGGCGGCTTCGCGGAGTACGCTGACCGGGTCGGCGAAGTGGTGCAGGGCGGCGAAGGTGGCGACGAAGTCGAACGTGGCGGGAGCGAAGGGCAGGCGCGCCGCGTCGCAGTAGGCAAAGATCACGTTGGTGTAGCCGCGCTCGCTGAAGACGAGATGGGCGGCCTGCATGGTCTGCGCGTCGATGTCGATGTTTACGGTGAGGCAGCCGAAGTTGCAGGTCGCCGGCGAGGAGGAGCTGGCGATTTCGAGGCCGCGCCGGGCGCGGGCCAGTTGAATGGCGCGTTCGACGAGGCGGATACCGATGCGGTGGTCTTCGTCGTAGTCGGGCACGAGCGGCCCGCGCGGGGGGGCGAGCGGGGGATAGGGGCGGGAGAGATGTTCCACGATGGTAACGGGGAGCCGCTCCGGGGCCGCGAGCCGCCGGCCGCTGGGGTGCAGCAGCAGGACACGGAGTTCGGCGGGCCCCGCCGTGGCCGGCGCGGCGAGGCGCGCGGGGAGAGTAAGTTCGCGGCCGGGCAGCAGGGTGACCGGCAGCGGCGTGGCGGCCGCCGCCGGTTCGTGGTTCCAGCTGAAGGCCAGGCTCCAGCCCTCGCGGGCGTGGCGGAGGAGGGGTTCGGGGCCGGTGTTGCGGATGCGGACGTTGTGGCTGGTGGCCGCGCCGCGGGCGAGGGTTGCGGGGACGTAGTGGCGCACGACGGCAAAGGCGGGTTCGCCCTGGCCGGGGGCGGCGAGCGTTTCGACGGTGGGGCGCGCCTGGCGGTCGATGTTCAGGCGCTGGAGGAGGTAGTTGTTTTCGGCTTCGAGGAAGGAGTCGTCGAACTGATAAGTCTGCGAAAAGATCGCCGCAAATCGTGCCCGCGTTGCCGCGTCGTCCCGGATGCCAAACGCCGCCACCACCTGTCCCAACTGGGCGTCGGTCAAGGGAGCCGCCGTCGGCGAAGACCGCCACTCCGGCAGCAGCAGGGGCACTCCCTCCATCAGCGGATACGCTTGGCCGCAGGGGCACCGCAATGCCTCTTTCGTCCGCCGCAAGACCTTTCCACAGGCCAGACACCGGAACAGGAGCCGGCGCCACAGGCGCGAACCCATCGACTCGAGACCGAGCCGGTCTAACCAACGGACCAGTTGGCTCAAAGCGTCTGCACCGGGAGCTTCACCGCCAAGCTATTGCTGCACTCCACCATCGTTATTCCTCTTTTCGGCGCCCACCTTGCCGTGAGCTTCGCAAACTCGACGAGCGGCCCCAGCGCTGTTTCAGAGTGCTCCCCCCAGACTTCCATAAGTTTCGTCCGACGGCATGCCGTGCCGCACTGGCCTGGATCGCATAGACCCCAAAGCAGATCTACGAAACACTTCGTTGACATTACGAATGACTTCGTATGTAATTATTCCATGAAGGCGACACCAGCGGAATGGGAAATCCTACAGGTCCTTTGGAAGCGCGGTCCGCAAACCGTCCGCGAGGTTCATGAGGCCCTTGGCGCCGGTGGCTATACGACTACGCTCAAGCTCATGCAGATCATGCTGGGAAAGGGCCTGGTCGTCCGCGACGACTCGACCCGAGCTCATGTCTTTGGCCCGGCGATGGCACGCGAGCAGATGCAGGGCAGCTTTCTCGAAGACGTTCTTCGGCGGGTCTTCGGCGGCTCCGCCGCGGCTTTGCTGCAAGGGGCGCTGAACGGCGCCAAGCCTTCGGCCGACGAACTGGCGGCCATGCGGCGTCTGCTTGACGAGTACGAGGAGCGGCAATGAACTCCTGGCGGGAAACCGCCGGCCTCGTCCTGCTCCATTCGTTCTGGACGGGTGCCCTCGTGGCCGCCGCCCTCTCCTTTGCCCTTTCCTTCCTCCGCGGTGCTAGCGCCCGCTACGGCGTCACGGTGGTCGCGCTCTGCGTCTTCGCGCTCGTGCCCCTGTTCTGGATGCGGCCGCAGGCCGCGGCAGGTGTGGCCTGGGTGGCCTCGTCCAACGCTGGTGCTTTGTCCACCGAGCCCCTGCCTGCTCCTTCCTGGGTTAGCGTGCTGCCTTTGGCGTGGGCTCCGGGCGCCGCCCTCTTCGCTGTCCGCGCGCTCGGGGGCTGGGCCGTTATCCTACGGCTGCGCCGTAATGCCGTCGCGGTTACGGACCCGCAGTTGCTCGAAGTGGTGCGCCGCTGGTCTGCCGCGCTCGGCGTTACGCGCCAGGTCCATGTTTTCATGGCAGCCGTCGAATCGCCGGTCACCATGGGCTGGTGGCGACCCGTTGTCCTGCTGCCCCTCTCGGCGCTTACCGGCCTGGGCCGGCCCGCGCTCGAAGCGGTTCTTGCCCACGAACTCGCCCACATCGCCCGCCATGACTATCTGCTTAACTGGCTTCAAGTTTGGTTTGAGATCGTCTACTTTTACCATCCCGCCGCCTGGTGGATCTCTTCGGTCCTTCGCCGCGAGCGGGAGCACTGCTGCGACGACGTTGCGGTGCAACTTAGCGGGGACCGTGCCCGTTATGCCCGCGCGCTGCTGCAGTTGGCCGAACTCCTGTCCTGCCGCCCACCCGCCCTCGCCGCCCGCCAGGGGGAGATTGAAACCCGTATCCGGAGAATCCTGCAAATGAACCAGCCAACGACCGCACCCGTCTGGGCTCTGCCCTTGCTTCTTCTCGCCGTGTCCCTCGTCAGCGCTCAGCCTCCCTCTGCCAACACTTGTGCCTCGCTCCCGCGGCATCAGACGTGGCTCAGGACGCAGGTGCAGTGGATCATCGAAGACCGCGAACGCGCCGCGTTCGGCCGACTCAAGGAACCGGCGGAATGCGAGCGCTTCGTTGAACAGTTCTGGCAGCGGCGGGGCGCGGGGGCCAAGGCCGAGCATGAGCGGCGGATGCAGTGGGCGGCCAAACGCTATCCCACCCTCGAAGCACCGCAGCGGCTCTATGTGCAGCTGGGCCCGCCCGACGAGATCGAGTCGCACCCCAAAGAGGGCTACGAGGCCTGGCGCTACCGCAGCCTGCCGGGGAAGGAAAAGAACTACACGGTTCGCTTCGACCTCAAGAGCCGCTAGGCTACAATGGCCCTATGGCCGCTCAAAGCTTCAAGAGTCACACCAAGTGGGATCCGCTGTTCCACTTCTTCATCTCGCCCATCCTGCTCGTCAACGTGATCCTCGCCGTCCGGCACGCATGGGCGTACCCGGCCTATACCACCGTGGTGGGCGTGGTGCTGGCCATCGCGTTGTTTCTGCTTGGCTTCAAGATGCGGCTGTATTCGCTCAAGGTGCAGGACCGGCTGATCCGGCTCGAAGAGCGCCTCCGGCTGCAGGGGCAACTGGCGCCGGAGGAGGTCGCCCGGCTCAGCGAAAGCCAGTTGATCGGCCTGCGCTTTGCCGGCGATGGGGAAGTGGCGAAACTGGCGCGGCAGGCGCTGGCCGAGAACTGGACGCAGAAGCAGATCAAGGCCGCCATCGAGACGTGGCGGCCCGATCACTTCCGGGTCTAGATCCCTTCGCCGACCTCGAAGCGCTCTTTGCGCCGCAGCACACCGCGGTCTTCGAGCATCTTCATCAACACTTCGCTGGCCTCTTCGTCCTTGACGGGGAGCTGCTGGGGATCGACGAGCAGGAAGCGGGTGTCGCCGGCGAGTTGCTGGGCGCGCCGGGCTTCGGTCTGGTCCGGCGAGGCGATGGAGCAGATGGCGATGAGGCCGGCGCTGTTGAGCACGCGCGCCAGTTCCGGCAGCAGGTGGCTTTCGCGGTCGTCGGCGAGGACGTGGACCGAGCAGCCGAGGTCGAACAGCTTGCGCTCGAGCATGCCGGCGAGCTCCTGCCGGGCGGTGAGCCAGACGGTGGCCGGGTAGTGGCCAGCGCGCTTGTAGCGTTCGGCGGGGGTGACCGTCGCT
The DNA here is from genome assembly GCA_019931245.1 of Bryobacteraceae bacterium CoA2 C42. Lineage (GTDB taxonomy): Bacteria > Acidobacteriota > Terriglobia > Bryobacterales > Bryobacteraceae. Next base: position 17,346 of record JAINDL010000105.1, on the reverse strand, counting down.
TCCGTTTCGCCGCTGAATTCGAGGCTGCCGAGCTGGAGGGGTTCGAGCGAATCGGCGGTGGACTCCTCGATCATGCCGGCGGCAACAGTGGCGTTGGTGATGGCGTCGATCAGGATGAACGCGCCCGTTGTCCGGTTCTGCGCGTAGGCATCGAAGAACAGGGGGCGGCGGGTCTCGATCTGAATCGAGGCGATCTCGTTCAGCTCGAGCTTGTTGGCCGGCTGTTCGGCCAAGGTATTGATGTCGATGCGGTGGCGGATCTTCGCAATCTGCGCCCGCACGGTTTGCGAGGTGTGTTTGAGGAGGTAGTCGCGGCCGGCTTCGCCCGGGGTTTCGTGCATCCAGACGAGCTTGGCGGCGAAGCGGCGGGAGACGTGGGGGACGCGGGCGGGGTCGACGAGCATGTCGCCGCGGCTGATATCGACCTCGTCTTCGAGGCAGACGGTGACCGACATGGGGGGATAGGCTTCAGCGAGATCACCGTCGAAGCTCGGCAGCGACTTCACTTTGGTGATGCGGCCGGAGGGGAGGGTCATGATGGTCTGGCCGGGGCGGAGGACGCCGCTGGCCAACTGGCCGGTATAGCCACGGAAGTCGAGGGTCGGCCGGTTGACGTACTGCACCGGGAACCGCAGGTCGGTGAAATTGTGACCCTCGCCGAGGTCAACGGTTTCGAGGTGCTCGAGCAGGGGCGTGCCCTGGTACCAGGGCGTCCGGGCGCTCTTTTCGGTGATGTTGTCGCCTTCGAGGGCGCTGATCGGGAAGAAGGCGACGTTCTTCAGGCCGACGCTGTGGGCATAGGCGAGAAACTCGGTTTCAATCCGCCGGAAGACGTCTTCGCGGAAGTCGACGAGGTCCATTTTGTTAACGGCGACGGCGACGTAGCGGATGCCGAGCAGGGCGGTGATGAAGGCGTGGCGGCGGGACTGGACGAGGACGCCTTTGCGGGCGTCGATGAGGACGATGGCGAGGTCGGCGGTGGAGGCGCCGGTCGCCATGTTCCGCGTGTACTGTTCGTGGCCGGGGGTATCGGCGATGATGAATTTGCGCCGGGGGGTGGCGGCGTAGCGGTAGGCGACGTCGATGGTGATGCCCTGTTCGCGTTCGGCGCGGAGGCCGTCGGTGAGCAGGGAGAAGTCGATGGGTCCGGTGGAGCGGTTGACGCTGGAGTTGCGGACGCTGGCGAGTTGATCTTCGTAGACGCCCTTGGCTTCATAGAGCAGGCGGCCGATCAAAGTGGACTTGCCGTCGTCGACGCTGCCGGCGGTAGTAAATCGGAGGAGTTGGCTTTCGATGCTCATGTTTAGAAATACCCCTCGCGCTTCTTGATCTCCATCGAGCCCTCGGTATCGTGGTCGATGATGCGGTTTTCGCGCTCGGAGCGCTTGAATTGCACGAGTTCTTCCATGAGTTGGGGCAGGGTTTCGGCTTCCGAGCGGATGGCGCCCGTGCAGTAGGTGCAGCCGAGCGAGCGCATGCGCACCTTTACCATTTCGGGCTTTTCGCCGATTTGTATGGGGTAGTTATGCTCGAGCGGAATGATGCTGTTTCCGCGGACGAGCATCTCGCGCTCCTTGGCGAAGTAGAGTTGCACGAGCGGGATCTTTTCGAGCTCGATGTAGCGCCAGATGTCCATTTCGGTCCAGTTCGATAGCGGGAAGACGCGGATGGTTTCGCCCTTTTCGATTTTGGCGTTGTAGACGTTCCAGAGTTCGGGGCGCTGATTTTTGGGGTCCCACTGGCCGAACTTGTCGCGGAAGCTATAGATGCGCTCTTTGGCGCGGGACTTCTCTTCGTCGCGGCGGGCGCCGCCGAAGGCCGCGTCGTAACCGCCGGCGGCGAGGGCGTCGAGCAGGGCGCGGGTCTTCAACTGGGCGCAGCACTTCTGGGTGCCGAGGGTGAAGGGGTTGGCGCCGGCGTCGAGGGCGGCCTGATTGGCGTAGACGATCAGGTTGAGGCCGAGCTCTTTAGCGAGGTTGTCGCGGAACTCGTACATCTCCTTGAACTTGTAGCCGGTGTCGACGTGCAGAACAGGGAAGGGGATGCGGGCCGGATGAAACGCCTTCTGGGCGAGGCGCATCATGACGGAGCTGTCTTTGCCGACGCTGTAGAGCATGACGGGGTTCGAAAACTCGGCAACGACTTCCCGTAAGATATGGATGCTCTCGGCCTCGAGGGCGCGGAGATGACTGAGAACGCGGGACTCCATAAAAACTTCAGGGTAGCAGCAGGATGGTCGCATTGTCTATCGGAAATGGGGTAATTCTGCGCGGGCATACACTGGTAGAGACATGAAGCTCCTTTGGGTTGGTTTGCTGGCGGCGTCCCTGGGGGCGCAGACGGAGATTACCGGCGCGCGGATTCGGGAACATGTGAAGTTTCTGGCCAGCGACCTGCTGGAGGGGCGGGGAGTGGGAACGCGGGGCGGGGAGCTGGCAACGGCTTACCTGGCTTCGCAGATGGCGCTGGCGGGTTTGGAGCCGGCGGGGGACAACGGTACGTTTTTTCAGCGGGTGGATCTGGTGGGGGTGGAACCGCAGCCGGCGGCGAAGCTGGCGCTGGGGACGATGCCGCTGACCTGGGGCGTGGATTTCGTGGGCAACACGCTGCAGCAGAGGAGCCTGGCCGAGTTTGGTGCCGAGGCGGTGTTTGTGGGGCACGGGATTACGGCGCCGGAGTTTGGCTGGGACGACTACGCCGGGACCGACGTGAAGGGCAAGGTGGTGGTGCTATTCACGAACGAGCCGCCGAGTGACGATCCGAAGTTTTTTGGCGGCAAGGCGCTGACTTACTACGGGCGGTGGACTTACAAGTACGAGGAGGCGGCGCGGCGGGGCGCGGTGGGCTGTGTGATTCTGCATACGACGCCGACGGCCGGTTACGGCTGGGAGGTGGTGCGCAGTTCGTGGGGCAAGGAAGACCCGCAGGTAAAGCTGGAGGCGGGGGTGCCGGCGCTGGCGTTTGCGGGATGGGTGACGCGAGGGGCGGCGGAGAAGGCGCTGGGGAGGAACCTGGACGAGATGCTGGCGCAGGCCAACACGCGGGGCTTTCGGGCGGCGGCGTTGAATCTTTCCGTTAGCGGGGCGATTCCGACGAAGATGCGCGCCATTCGGGCGGCGAACGTGGCGGGGATTGTGCGGGGCAGCGACCCGGAGCTGCGGCAGCAGGCTGTTGTCTTCAGTGCCCACTGGGACCATCTGGGCGTGGGCGTGGAGAAGGGCAGCGATGCGATCTATAACGGCGCGGTGGATAATGCGACGGGCTGTGGGATTCTGCTCGAGGCGGCGCGGGCGTGGGCGGCGCTGGAGCGGCGGCCGAAGCGGTCGGCGATTTTTGTTGCGGTAACGGCGGAGGAGAGCGGGTTGCGGGGGGCCGAGTTTTACGCGGCCAAGCCGGTGATTCCGGCGGGGCAGACGATGCTGAACATCAACTACGACTCGTTTTATCCGTTTGGGGCGGTGAAGGATGTCGTCGTGATCGGCGCGGAGCGGACGAGCGTCTATCCAACGGTCGAGGCCACCGCCCGGCGCTTCCGGTTGAAGATCAAGCCCGACCCGCACCCGGAGCAGGGCCACTACTACCGCTCGGACCACTTCGCCTTCGCGCGCGCCGGGGTGCCGGCGTTTTCGGTCAACATGGGGACCGAATACTGGGGCAAGGACGAGACGTTCGGCGACAACATCGTCTACGAGTACAACGCGAAGAACTACCATCAGCCGTCGGATGAGTACAAGGATTCGTGGGACTTTGCAGGCATGGAGCAGATGGGCCGTTTTGGCTGGACGATCGGGCTGACGATTGCCAACTCGGCCGCGGTGACCACGTGGCGCGAAGGCGACGAGTTCCTGCCGGCGCGCCAGCGCAGCTTCAGCGCGCCTGGGCGATGACCTTGATGCCGTTTTTCGCGCGCAGGGTGATCAACGCCTTGCGCTCGACGCGGTGACCGGGTTCGAGGCGGAAGCGCCAGCGCTGGGCAATGACGGCCAGCAGCAGGGCGCCTTCCATCCAGGCGAAGCGTTCGCCGACGCAGATGCGGGGGCCGCCGCCGAAGGGGAAGTAGGTGAAGTCGCGTTTGTAGAAGTCGCCATCGGCCCAGCGGGCGGGGTCGAAGCGGTCCGGGTCCGGCCAGAAGCGGGGGTTGCGGTGCATCAGGTACGGACTGAGGAGCACGATGGATTTGGCGGGTAGGGTATAGCCGCCGAGTTCGAGGGGTTCGCGGGCCATGCGGCCGATGGCCCAGGCGGGCGGGTAGAGGCGCATGGATTCGGCGAAGATCTGCTGGGTGTAGCGGAGGCGGGGAAGGTCGTCGAAGGTGGGGAGGCGGTCGCCGAGGACATGGGCGAGTTCGGCGTGGAGGGCGGCTTCGGCGTCGAGGTGCTGGGCGAGGAGGTACCAGGTCCAGGCGAGGGCGGTGGCGGTGGTTTCGTGGCCGGCGAGGAAGAGGGTTAGGGCTTCGTCGCGGACCTGCTTGTCGGACATGGCGTGGTCGTCACCTTCGGGGTCGCGGGCGTTCATCAGCATCGAGAGCAGGTCGTCCGGGTTGCCGGCGGAGGCGCGGCGCTCGTTCATGATGCGGAAGATGGTGGCTTCGACGAGCTTGGCGGCCTTCAGATAGCGGCGGGTGACGGGGAGCGGCACATACTCGATGAACTGCGAACCCGGCAGCATGAGTAGCGGCATGATGGCGATGAGGGCGTTCATCGCCTCGCCTACCTGCGGGGCTTCGTCCTCGACGTCGGCGCTGAAGAGAGTCTGGCCGACGATGGCGAGGGTGAGCCGCATCATCTCCTGGTCGATATCGAGTTTGGCTTCGTTGCGCCAACGGTGGCAGGCCTTGTCGGCGAGGGCGACCATCTGCGCGCCGTAAGTGACCAGATGGTCGCGGTAGAAGGCCGGCTGGACCATGCGGCGCTGGCGGAGGTGGCTCGTGCCTTCGTTGGTCAGGAGGCCTTCGCCGAGCAGGGATTTGGCGCGCTGGAGGATGCGGCTTTTGGTGAACAGGCCACTGCGGGTGACGAGGACTTCGCGGATCAGTTCCGGTTCGTTGACGTAGTAGATGTGCTGGTGGCCGGCCTGGAAGTAGGCGAAGGAGCCGTAGTCGGCCTGCACCCGTTCGAGATAAGTGAGCGGATCGCGGCGAAAGCGGACGAGGCCGCCGGAGAAGAAGCCGGCGGCGGGTCCGGGCGGCCGGAGGAGGGCAGCCATAGGGGTGTTAGAGGGGCTGGTTGAACGGAATCAGGTTTTCGCGGTCGAAGGTGACGCCCAGGAAGCCGAGGCACATTTCGTCCTCGGTGCCTTCGCCCCAGCCGACGGTTTTCAGCGGATTGCTGGGGTTGCGCGGGTTGTCGGCGGAGTTATCGAAGGTACAGGTGGCGCGGAGACGGTCGAAGGCGGTGAGGCGAACGGGCTCCTGGTACTGGTAGAAGCCCTGCCAGTTGAAGTCCCAGTTATCGATGTAGATGAGCGATTCGGCGCGGCCGTTGGGCCGGATACGTTCGAGTTTGAACTTAGTGCCAAGCAGGTGCATGTGGGGGGAGATGAGATAGGCGGTGGCGTCGAACAGCGGGGGGATGGGGAAGGTAGCAGTGACGTTGTGATTCTTAGCGCCAGGGGGGATTTTGAAGTTGGTGTTGACGACCGGAAGGTAGACGAGACGCTTGTTCACCTCGCCCTGGGCGAAGTAGAAGCCGACGCGGGTTTGGTCCTCCTGGTTGGTGCGGCCGCCGGGGTAATAGTGGACCTGCATGATGATGTCGACGTTCTTGGGTAATAGCGTGCCGACTCCGGCGGGGAGGCGGTTGGGGAACATGCCGGGGACCCAGCCGCCGGCCATGCTCGAGAGGGACAGGGGGATACCATCGCCAGGGCCGCCGAAGCAGTCATAGCCGGGTTCGCCGTCTTTTCCGTCCATCTTGCGGGCCTGGCCGGAGGTGTCGAGATAGAGGATAACGTGGTGGACCACCTGGCGGTTGCCGGGGACGACCTGGAAGGCGTCGATATAGCGGTCGGCGCCGAAGTCGGTGGGGATGACAAAGCAGCGGTAGGTGTCGCCGCGCCGCTTGAGGCTGTAGCTTTGCGGCATGGTCAGGACAACGTCGGGGTCACCGAGGCGGAACTCGCCGGTGGCGGGCAGGGGTTCGGGCAGGTCGCGGGGGTCGCCTTCGGGCGCGCCGCCGCGGTACCAGTTGAGGATCATGGTCCGCTCTTCGTCGGACAGTCCGAAGTTGTGCTGGAACTCGCCGTGGCCGTCGACGGGCTTCCACGGGGGCATGCGGCGCTCTTCAATGGCGCGTTGAATATCTTCGCCCCAGGTCATGGCGGCTTCGTAGGAGTCGAGCGCGAAGGGGCCGATGTCGCCTTCGCGGTGGCACTGCTGACACTTGTTTTGAAATACGCGCGAGACATCCCGCGTGTACGTCACCTGTCCCCAAGCGCTCAAAGCAAACACGAATAGCGGAAGGACGAGCTTCACAGACCACCTCTCTATTCGCTATTATCGCGCAAGATAGTCACAATCGCTTGGGCCTCGGCCGAGCGCTGCTCGCCGACGGGCCCGACTTTCTCTGAGGTTTTGAACTTCACATTGACGCGGTCGAGGGGGAGTTCGACGAGGGCGGCGAGGCTGGCGCGGATGGCGGGGCGGTAGTCCTTGAGTTTGGGCCGTTCGAGGATGACGGTGGAATCGACGTTCGAGAGGCGGTAGCCCTGTTCGCGGACGAGGGCGAGCGCGTGGCGCACGAAACGGTCCGAGGATGCGCCTTTCCAGGCGGGGTCGGTATCGGGGAAGTGCATGCCGATGTCGCCGAGGGCGACGGCGCCGAGCAGGGCGTCGGTGACGGCGTGCAGGAGGATGTCGCCGTCGGAGTGGGCTTCAAAGCCGGTTTCGTGGGGGATGACGACGCCGGCGAGGATGAGCACGCGGCCGGGCGCCAAGCGGTGGTTATCCCAGCCGAGGCCGGTGCGGTATTCGGTCATGCCGGTTTCTTGGCGGCCTCTTCGGCGAGGAAGGCTTGGGCGAGTTCGAGGTCGGTGGGTTTCGTGATTTTGATGTTGCGGTCGCTGCCGGGGACGACGTGGACGTCGACGTTTTCGAGGCGTTCGACGAGGGAGGCTTCGTCGGTGCCGGTGAAGTTGTCGGCGGCGGCCTGGGCGAAGGCGCGGCGGAGGAGGGGGAGGCGGAAGACCTGGGGGGTTTGGGCGAGGACGAGGCGATCGCGGGGGATAGTGGTTTCGATGCGGTGGCGGGAGACGCGTTTGACGGTATCGACGGGGACGACGCCGAGGATAGCGGCGCCGCAGGCGGCGGCTTCGGCGATGACGGCGGCGATCTGTTCGAGGCTGACGAAGGGGCGGACGGCGTCGTGGACGGCGACGAGTTCTACAGACGCGTCGAGGGTGGCGAGGGCGTGTTCAACGGACTCCTGGCGGGAGTCGCCGCCGACGACGAGGCGGACGGGTTTGGCGAGGGTCTCCTGGTCGAGGAGGGCCTGGAAGCGGGCGATGTCGTCGCCGCGGAGGGCGACGACGATCTCGGAGACGACGGGGCTTTGGGCGAACTTGCGGACCGTGTGCATGAGGATGGGGGATCCTTCGAGCACGAGGAACTGTTTCCGACTGTGGACCGTGTCCGGCTGCGACTTCATCATGCGGGTGCCGAGGCCGGCCGCCGGAAGGATAACTGCTACTTTCATGGTCAGGGATCTTTAGTGTAACGCGGCCTGCACCTTTTCGGCGGAATGGATGCGCTCGTCGAAGCGGCCGAAGATCATCTTACCGGCGGTGGTTTGGAGGACGCTGGTGACGGAGATCTCGATGGTCTTGGAGATCATCTTCCGGGCGTTGTCAACGACGACCATGGTGCCGTCGTCGAGATAGGCGATGCCCTGATTCTGTTCTTTGCCCTCTTTGAGGATAAAGACCTTCATGACCTCGCCGGGGAGGACGACGGGGCGGAGGGAGTTAGCCAGTTCGTTGATGTTGAGGACGGCGACGCCGTGGATCTGGGCGACTTTGTTGAGGTTGAAGTCGTTGGTGACCACTTTCCCGTGGAGGTGTTTGGCGAGTTCGAGCAGCTTCATATCCACTTCGCGGATGTGGGGGAAGTCTTCCTCGGTGACCTGAATGTGGATGTCAGGGCTTTTCTGGATGCGGCTGAGGACGTCGAGTCCGCGGCGGCCGCGGTTGCGTTTGTTGGAGTCGGCCGAGTCGGCGATCATCTGCAGTTCGCGGAGGACGAAGGCGGGGATGATGAGCGTTCCTTCGAGGAAGCCGGTCTCGGCGATGTCGGCGATGCGGCCGTCGATGATGACGCTGGTGTCGAGGATTTTGCGATCGTCTTTGGCGGCGGGCGGCGGGCCGCCGAGGAGGGTGCCGCAGGCGCCCCAGTTGAGTTTGCCGCCCTGGTGGGCGCCGATGACGATGCCGCAGTAGGTCATCCAGAGCAGCAGCATGACCTCGAGAAACGGGATGGTATCGCGGTTGGCGGGGAAGGCCTGGGCGAGGACGAGGGTCATGAGATAGGCGCCGAGGATGGCCAGGATGCTGCCGATGGCGGCGCCGAGGAGGCGGGGGAGGGGGAGTTGGCGGATGCGGAGTTCGAAGGCGACGATGAGGCCGCCGGCGAGGGCTCCGGCGGCGGCGGCAGGCCAGGGGGCGAGGGCCGCCGGTTGGAGGAGATAGGCCGCGGCGGTTAGAGCAGCGATGAAGACAAGGCGAACGATTAACAGGTCAGTCACGACGGTTCGAAAGAGAAGAAGCGGGCACGGATAAGCTACCGTAGTACGCGGGCCCGCGCAAGGGCGTGGGGTTACCCGACGCAGTTAGGGGAGGAAGTTTTTGAGATAGCGGCCGCTTTGCACGAGGGAGGCTTGGCGGAGTTCGAGGGAGCCTTCGTAGGCGCGGTCTTCGACTTCGATGCAGACGGCGCCGCGGTAGCCGGTTTCGGTGAGCACGCTGAAAAACTTACCCCAGTTGACGTCGCCGAGGCCGGGGAGCTTGGGGGTGTGGAAGAGATTGGGGTGGGCGAAGACGCCGACCTGGTTGAGTTTTTCGACGTCGATGCGGGCGTCTTTGGCGTGCATGTGGACGAGTTTGGGGGCGAACTCGCGCATGGCCTGGAGGTAGTCCATGTGCTGGAGGATGAAGTGGGAGGGGTCGAAGTTGAGGCCGAAGTGATCACTGGGGATATCGTTGAAGGCGCGGCGCCAGATGGCGGGGGAGGTCATCAGATTCTTGCCGCCGGGCCATTCGTCCTTCGTGAACGACATGGGGCAGTTTTCGATGCCGACCTTGACGCCCTGGTCTTCGGCGTATTTGATGAGCGGCTTCCAGGTTTTGAGGAAGCGGGGCCAGTTGTCGTCGACGGACTTGGTGTGGTCGCGGCCGACGAAGGTGTTCATGACGCCGACGCCGAGCATGCGGGCGGCTTTGATGACGGCTTTGATGTGGCTGGTGTAGAGCTTGGCTTCTTCGGGGTCGGCGGTGAGGGGGTTGGGATAGTAGCCGAGGCCGCTGATGGCGACGCCGAACTGGGCGGTGAGGTCGTGGATGCGTTTGGCGTCGTCGGCGGTGAAGCCCGCGACGTCGATGTGGGTGACGCCGGCGTAGCGGCGTTCCGCTTTGCCCTGGGGCCAGCACATGACCTCGACGGCGGAGAAGCCGTTCTTGGAGGCGAAACTCAGTACTTCGGCGAGCGAGAGGTCAGGCAGGATGGCCGAGACAAATCCGAGAGTAAGCATACCCTTCAGTTTGTCATGACTTCGATTGGTCAGGGAAGGAACTGGACCTCTTCTTCAATGACGAGGCCGAAGCGGGCGTGGACGCGCTGTTTGAGTTCGTTAAGCAGGGCGACTAAGTCGGCCGTGACGCCGCCGCCGATGTTATAGACGAGGTTGGCGTGGTAGGCGGCGACGCGGATGTTGCCGATGGCGAGGCCTTTGGCGCCGACCTGTTCGAGGAACCAGCCGGCGGGGATTTTGCCTTCGCGAATGACGTTGGCCGGCACTTGGGCGGCGGTTTCGGGGGGCAGGTCGCGGAGCAGGAGGTTCTTAAAAATGGACCCGGCGCACTGCATGGTGGGGGGGAACTTGGCGTCGCGGGTGGCGCGGATTTCGGCCGAACGGGCGGCGAGGGCGGTGGGGTCGCCGGGGCTGAGGGTGAGTTCGGCCGAGAGGATCTGCCATGGCTTGTGGCGTTTAAAGATGCTTTCGCGGTAGCGGAACTCGCATTCGGCGCGGCTGTAGGTGACGACTTGCGCGCCCTTGACGAAACGAACCCAATGGATGCGTTCGGCGATGGACTGGCCGTAGGCGCCGGCGTTGCCGTAGATGGCGGCGCCGACCCAGCCGGGGATGCCGGCCATGGCTTCAAGGCCGGCGAGACCGTGGGCGTTGGCGAAGTCGACGAGGGCGTTGAGGTCGGCGCCGGCTTCGACCTGGACGTGGGTGCCGTGGGTGGTGAGCCCGGCGGCGGCGTATTGGAGGACGAGGCCGGGGTAGCCGGCGTCGCTGACGATGAGGTTGGTGCCGCCGCCGATGGTGGTCCAGGGGAGGCCGGAGGCGAGGAGGAGTTCGTGGGCGGCGCGGTAGGCGGCTTCGGTGGAGGCGGTGAGGAGAGCGTGGCAGGGGCCGCCGAGGCGGAAGCGGGTGTAGTCGCGGAGGAGGGCACCGGGGCGCACGGCGAGACCGGGAATGGTCTCGAGTGGGGCGAGCGCGGCGAGGGCGGCAGTCATTGCTCCGATTATCGCGGACGGGGAGGGGGCATGTCAGTTCGGCTTACTCTAAAAGACATGGCGACAGCGTTTGGCGGGTTTCCGGAGGCCGGTTACGAGTTTCTGCGGGAGCTCAAGGAGAACAACCGGCGGGAGTGGTTTCAGCCGCGGAAGGAGATGTACGAGGCGACGGTGAAGGCGCCGCTCGGTGAGCTGGTGGAGGCGCTGAACGCTGAGTTTGCGCGGTTTGCGCCGGAGTACATCACTGAGCCGAAGCGGGCGATCTACCGGATCTACCGGGACGTGCGCTTCAGCAAAGAGAAGCATCCGTACAAGACGAACGCGGCGGCGGGGTTTCACGCTTCGGCGGTGGAGAAGGAGTCGCTGGCGGGGTACTACGTGTCGGTTTCGCCGTTTGAGATTGAGATTGCGGGGGGGATTTACATGCCGCGGCCGGAGCAGATGCTGGCGATCCGGAACCGGATTGCCGAGGGATGGGAGGAGTGGGCGGCGCTGGTGGGGGATAAGCGGCGGCAGCGGGTGGCCGGGGAGGTGAAGGGCGAGGCGTTGACGCGGACGCCGAAGGGGTTTGCCAAGGACCATCCGGCGGAGTTCTGGCTGCGGAAGAAACAGTGGCTGTATTGGGACACCGGTCTTGATCCTGCCCTGGCGCTGCGTCCGGGGTTTGTGAAAGAGATGGCGCGGCGGTTTGAGGCGATGTACCCGGTAATCCTGTTCTTGAACGGGGCGCTGGGCGGGAGGAAGGCGATCCGTTCGGAGTACTTCTAGGGCGTTTGGATGCTGCCAGTTGCCATTCCCTTGCAGTTTATTGACGCTCGCCGGGAAACCTCCTTATCCTGATAGGGATTACACTAGAGGGTTGACCGCTGGCGGGGGGTTGTCCCGCACCCGTCCCCTATTCGATGGCAGAAGAACCAAAACCCGCAAAGGCACCGGCTGTGATGGCAACTGTTCCCTGGGAGGGTCCGATTCCGGACCTGCTGCGGGAGCGGCTGGGCGCGTCGGTGCTCGAAACCTGTTCGTACCTGGAGCAGCCGTTCGCGGTTTTGACGCGGGAGGCGATGGTTCCGGCGTTGGCGCTGCTGCGGGACGAGATGGGGTTTGACTACCTCGTGGACCTTACGGCGGTGGATTATCCGAAGCGGACGCCGCGGTTTGAACTGGTTTACGTGGTGTACAGCTACGGGCGGAACGAGCGGGTGCGGCTGAAGGCGGGGGTCGGCGCGGGGGAGCGGGCGCCGACGGCGGTGGGGGTGTTTACGGGGGCGAACTGGCTCGAACGGGAGGTGTTGGACATGTTCGGGATCGAGTTTGCGGGGCATCCGGATCCGCGCCGCATTCTGATGCCGGAGGAGTGGTCCGGCTATCCGCTGCGGAAGGACTACGGCATTCTGGCGATGGATAACGGCTGGGTGCAGGCGAATCTCGGCATCGAGAGCGGGCAATGACGGCGCTCGACGGCAACGAGATGGTCCTGAACATGGGACCGCAGCACCCGTCTACGCACGGGGTGTTGCGGATTGTCCTGAAGTTGGACGGGGAGCGCGTTAAGAGCACCGATTGCATCATTGGTTATCTGCACCGGGGCGTTGAAAAGATTGCCGAGAACCGGACGTACACGCAGTTTGCGCCGTACGTGGACCGGATGGATTATCTGGCCGCCGTTTCGAACGGGCTGGGGTACTGCCTGGCGGTGGAGAAGTTGCTGAACGCGGTGGCGACGCCGCGGGCGCAGGCGGTGCGGGTGATTCTGACCGAGCTCAACCGGATTGCCTCGCACCTGCTGTGGCTGGGGACGCACGCGCTCGACATTGGCGCGATAACGCCGCTGTTTTATACGCTGCGCGAGCGCGAGGCGGTGCTGAAGATCTTCGAGAACTACTGCGGGGCGCGGTTGACGACGCACGCCTTCCGGATTGGCGGGCTGCAGTATGAGCTGTACGAGGGGTTTGAGCGGGAGGTGGAGAGCTTCTGCGGGCAGTTTCTCGGCAAGGTGGACGAGTACGAGGAGCTGCTGAGCGGCAACCGGATTTGGCGGGAGCGGCTGCGGGGCGTGGGGGTGATCGACGCGGCAACGTGTAAGCAGTACGGGGTGACGGGGCCGGTGCTGCGGGCGGCGGGCGTCGGGTGGGACCTGCGGAAGGCGCAGCCGTACTCGGGCTATGAGCAGTACGAGTTCGACGTGCCGGTGCGGACGTCGGGCGATACGCTGGACCGTTACTTTGTGCGGCTTGATGAGATGCGCGAGTCGGTGCGGATTATCCGGCAGGCGGTAGCGAACATACCGGCCGGGCCGATTATGGCCAAGGTGCCGAAGGTGATCAAGCCGGCGGTGGGCGAGGCCTACGTTTCGATTGAGGCGCCGAAGGGCGAGTTGGGCTACTTTATCGTGAGCGACGGGACGACGCAGCCTTACCGGCTGCGGGTGCGGCCGCCATCGTTTGTGAACCTGCAGGCGCTCGGCCACATGGCGCAGGGCGCGCTGGTGGCGGACGTGGTGGCGATTATCGGCACGATTGACATTGTGCTGGGGGAGGTGGACCGGTGAAGCGGTTCCTGCGCCGATTCCTGCTCCTTGATCTGCTCGAGGGCTTGTGGGTGACCTTCCGGCACCAGAGCCCGGACCAGATTGCCACCGAGCAGTACCCGAGCGAGCGGCCGGCGGTGAGCGAGCGCTACCGGGGCGCGCCGCGGCTGAACGTGCACCCGGAGACGCAGGAGACGCTGTGCATTTCCTGCAACCTGTGCGCGGTGGCGTGCCCGGAGAATTTAATCGTGGTGGGCAGTGTGCGCAACCCGGAGACCAAGCGCAAGGATCTGGTGCACTTTACCTATGACCTGTCGCGGTGCATGTTCTGCGGGCTGTGCGAGGACGCCTGTCCGGTGGACGCGCTCGAACTGACGCAGGACTTTGAGCTGGCCAGCTACACGCGGGAGGGGCTGATCTGGGACCGGCAGGCGCTTGAGGAGGGGCCGCGGCCCACGCAATACCGGCAATGACTCTCGACACCCTCTTTTTCTACGCTTTCACGACGCTGACGCTGGGCGGGGCGGCGCTGGCCGTGACGCGGCCGAGCGCGGTGCACGCGGCGATTGCGCTGATGGTTTCGCTGCTGGGGGTGGCGGGGCTGTATCTGCAGCTGACGGCGGAGTTTCTGTTCGTGGCGCAGATTATCCTCTACATCGGCGGGATTCTGCTGCTGTTTTTGTTCGTGATCATGCTTGTGAACCTGGACGCGGGGCGGGGCTTGCGGCAGTTTCACCGGCGGTGGACGGTGGGGGCGGCGGTGACGGCGGTGGCCGGGGTGGTGCTGGCGGTGCTGGGCAGCCGGGTGCAGTTGCCGCCGGCGCAGCGGATGCCGGAGACGGGCAACGTGGAGCTGGTGGCCGATACGCTGCTGCAGGATTACCTGGTGCCGTTTGAAGTGGTTTCGCTGCTGCTGCTGGTGGCGGTGGTGGGCAGCGTGCTGCTGGGGAGGAAGCGGGCGTGATCCCGACGATGCACTACGTGGCGGTGAGTCTGGTGCTGCTGCTGATCGGCACGGCGGGGCTGCTGCTGCGGCGGAATATCGTGATTATCCTGATGTCGATTGAGCTGATTTTGAATGCGGTGAACCTGAATCTGGTGGCCTTTGCCCGGCACCACGGCAACGCGGCCGGGCAGGTGTTTGCGTTGTTCGTGATTGCGGTGGCGGTGGCGGAGGCGGCGGTGGGCTTGGGCATTCTGCTGGCGCTCTACCGGAATCGGGAGACGGTGCAGGTCGATGAGATCGATCTGTTGAAGTGGTAGGGCTGGCATGAGCATGTTTCTCGATACCCTCTGGCTGATTCCGGTGTTCCCGCTGCTGGGCGCGGCGTTGATGATGCTGCTGGGGCGGCACCAGTATCTGGACCCGCAGGAGGCGGTGGGGCCGGCGGCGCACGGGCACCATCACGACGGGGGGCACGACCAGGATCTGCGGCCGCGGCAGGGCTTGCGATGGCTGATCGGGCCGCTGTGTTCGGGCTTTGTGCTGCTGTCGTTCTTGTGGAGCCTGGGGGCGGTGCTGGCGGGGCGGCGCGAGCAGGTGTTGTTTACCTGGGTGGCGGGGCTGCCGTTTCCGGCCTTTGACGGGCGCACGGTGACGCTGACGGCGGACTGGGGCTATCTGCTCGATCCGGTGAGCGCGGTGATGATTCTGATGGTGACGGGCATCGGATTTTTGATCCACGTCTATTCGATCGCCTACATGGCGCACGATGGCGGGTTGTACCGCTACTTTGGCTGCTTGAACCTGTTCGTGTTTTTTATGCTGGTGCTGGTGCTGGCGAACAACTACCTGCTGCTGTTCGTGGGCTGGGAGGGCGTGGGATTGGCGAGTTACCTGCTGATCGGGTTTTACTTCAAGCGCAAGACGGCGACCGATGCGGCGATGAAGGCGTTTCTGATGAACCGCGTGGGCGATGCCGGGTATTTGCTGGGACTGCTGTTTTTGCTCAGTATCTTTGGGACGCTGCGGTTTACGGCGATGGAGGCGGCGGCGCATCCGCTGCTGCCGTGGGCGACGGGGCTGCTGCTGATGGGGGCGGTGGGCAAGTCGGCGCAGATTCCTTTGTTTCCCTGGCTGCCGGATGCGATGGAGGGGCCGACGCCGGTGTCGGCGCTGATGCACGCGGCGACGATGGTGACGGCGGGGGTGTACCTGATTGTGCGGGCGGAGCCGCTGTTCCGGCTGACGCCGGAGGTGGGCGGGGTGGCGGCGGGGTTGGGCGCGGCGACGGCGGTGGCGGCGGCGCTGATGGCGTTGACGCAGCACGATATCAAGAAAGTCCTGGCGTATTCGACGGTGAGCCAGTTGGGGCTGATGTTTCTGGCGCTGGGGGTGGGGGCGTACTGGGCGGCGCTGTTCCACGTGGTGACGCATGCCTTTTTCAAGGCGCAGCTGTTTTTGGGCGCGGGGTCGGTGATTCACGCGCTCGACGGGGAGCAGGATTTGCGGCGCATGGGCGGGCTGCGGCGGCGGATGCCGCAGACGTACCGGACGATGGTGCTGGGCGCGCTGGCGCTGGCGGGGGCTCCGGGTTTGGCGGGCTTCTTTTCGAAAGATTCGATTTTGACGGCGGCGTGGGCGGCTTCGCCGGCGCTGTTCGCGGCGGGGTTGCTGACGGCGCTGCTGACCGCGTTCTATATGGGCCGGCTGTGTTTGCTGGTGTTCGGGGGCGAGTACCGGGGCGGGCGGCATGTGCACGAGTCGCCGAAGCGGATGACGGTGCCGTTGTGGGTGTTGAGCGTAGGGTCGCTGGGGGCGGGATGGCTGGCGGGGCCGTTTGCGGCGTGGCTGGGCGCGAGTCCGGAGGCGCATTCGTGGTCCATTCTGGCGGCTTCGGCGCTGGTGGCCATGGTGGGGCTCGGCGGGGCGTACCGGGTTTATGGCGGGGGGGCGGGGGAAGGGTGGGCCGATGGCGGGGGCGGGATGGTGCGTTGGCTGCGGGGGGGCGGCGGCGTGGACGGGTTGTACGCCCGGGTGGTGGTGCGTGGTTTGGCGCGGGGGGGCGGCGAGTGGCTGGCGGCTTGGGACCGCGGGGTGATTGACGGCGGGGTGGACGGCGCGGGCTGGCTGGGGCGACGGTTGGGGGCGATCAGCAAGTGGAACGATACGTGGGTGGTGGACGGGTTGGTGCGGCTGACGGCGTTTTCCGTTAAGGCGTCGTCGTTTCCGGTGCGGTACGCGCAGAGCGGGATGGCGCAGAGCTACGGGGTGGTGATTGTGTTGAGTCTGGCGGCGATGGCCGGGTGGTACCTGTGGAGGAGCGCCTAAGCGATGGGGTGGCTAACGGCGCTGCTGGCGCTTCCTTTGGTTGGGTTCGTGGTGCTGCTGGCGATTCCCGGGCGGGCGACGGGGGCGGTGCGGCTGTGGGCGAACGCGGTGCTGCTGGGCGGGTTGGCGCTGGCGGCGCCGCTGTGGACGGCGTTTGACCGGGGGGCGGGCGGCTATCAGTTCGTCGAGCGGATGCCGTGGATTCCGTTGCTGGGGGCGCAGTATCTGGTGGGGATCGATGGGATCAGCCTGCTGCTGGTGCTGTTGACGGCGCTGCTGGGGCCGGTGGCGGCGCTGGCTTCGTGGAACGCGATTCGGGAGCGGGCCAAAGAGTTCTACGCGATGCTGCTGCTGCTGCAGTTCGGGATGCTGGGGCTGTTTTTGTCGCTGGATATCCTGCTGTTCTTTGTGTTTTTTGAGCTGGTGCTGGTGCCGATGTATTTCCTGATCGGGATATGGGGCGGGGAGCGGCGGCTGTATGCGGCGATGAAGTTTTTCCTGTACACGGTGGCGGGGAGCGTGGTGCTGCTGGTGGGAATTGTGGCGCTGTACTGGCAGGGCGGGCAGCAGTTGGGGCGGGCCACGTTCGAGTTGACTGAGTTGCTGCGGGCGCAGTTGCCGGTGGAGACGCAGCGGTGGCTTTTCTGGGCGTTTTTCCTGGGTTTTGCGATTAAAGTGCCGATGGTGCCGTTTCATACCTGGCTGCCGGACGCGCACACGGAGGCGCCGACGGCGGGTTCGGTGCTGCTGGCCGGGGTGTTGCTGAAGATGGGGACGTATGGGTTCATCCGGCTGTCGCTGCCGCTGTTTCCGGACGCG
>JAINDL010000011.1 GCA_019931245.1 Bryobacteraceae bacterium CoA2 C42 | reverse complement strand
TATAACACCAGGCTGAGGGCATACCACGCCACCTCGCGGCGCTCCTCATGGAGGAACCGGATGTAGGCGGCGACACACCACAAGCCCAGCGCCATCGCCAGCAACATGGTCCAGTGGATCTGCCCTACCATCTGCGAGCAGGTCCAGAGCATCGTCAGACCGCTGGCGGCCAGAGCCCACCGGCGGTAGGCCGCGCCGCCCAGGGTCACCACGACGGAGTAGACGGCGAGGCCGCACAGCAGGTCGACCATCCGGCGCACGGCGTAGAGGCCGTAGGCGGTATCGACAATCAGCGGTTTGGCCGTCAGGTACCACCAGGGCGCCAGCGGATTGCGCGCATCGTACTCCCAGAAGGCGCGGGGCGCGGAGAATTCGGCGTCGTGGCGGAGAAAGTAGACCCAGTTAAAGTCTTCGCCCAGCGGAACAATGGCGAGTCCGAACGTACCCGACGCAGCCGCGAGGACCGCAACCATGCCGAGCGAGATGGCCCAAAGCCCAAAGACGATCGCTACCGGTCGCACCGAGTTTCCAACTCTATCATTTCCGTCGTGAATCGAGGGCAGCTAGAATAACGGTCATGCTTGTCGCCAACCCCAAGGGCAATTACTCTTTTCTCCGGGGCATCGCTCCATACTCGGGCGGCGCCGTTGCCGCCGACGGCTTCGAGGTCGTCCACGCCCGCTTCCATCAGCCCGTTCCCCTTGCTCTGGGCTTTGAGCGGGTTAAGGCCCATCTCGGCGCCATCGACCGGCCGCT
The DNA here is from genome assembly GCA_019931245.1 of Bryobacteraceae bacterium CoA2 C42. GTDB lineage: Bacteria > Acidobacteriota > Terriglobia > Bryobacterales > Bryobacteraceae. Next base: position 85,815 of record JAINDL010000011.1, on the reverse strand, counting down.
GCACGCGCTCTGTTCGATGGAGTTGCGCTCGCCCCGCCCGTTCACCTTTCAGGGTTTCAACGATTTCAACGCGGGCTACGTCACCGTGCTCAAGGATTGGGGCCTCTTTCTCGGGGATATGAACCCGGTGGCCCGCACCAACATTGCGCCCGAAATCGGCGCGCCGGCCGAGCCGAGCCTCTACGGCTTCGGCTACACGGTGCCCTCGAAACTCACCCGCAAAACCTTTATCGTCGCCGGCGCCGGCGAGTTGCCTGAAGGCACGCTCGACCCGCATGACGTGGTTCGCCGCGGCGAACTGTCGGCCGAGGCGCTGCGCGTGAAGGCTGAGTTCGTCATGGGACTGATGACGGGGCGCCTACACGGCCTCGGTGTGAACTGGGACCTCGTCAACGTGGCCGAAATGTACACCGTCCATCCGGTCTGGCACCTGCTCGCCGAACAGATCGTCCGGCCGATGGCCAAGGGCGCTATCCACGGGGTGACCTGGCACTACTCCCGGCCGCCCATTGAAACCATCGAGTTCGAGATGGACGTGCGCGGCTGCGGGCAGGAGATTTTCCTCTAGATGCCGATCATCACCCTGACGACCGACTACGGCGCCACCGACTCCTACGTCGGCGCCATGAAGGGCGTACTGCTGTCGATCTGCCCCAAGGCGACCCTCGTCGATCTGACGCACGAGATTCCCGCCTACGACGTCGCCGAGGCGGCGTTTGTCTTTGAACAGGCCCGCCGGTGGTTTCCGAAAAAGACCATCCATGTCGCCGTCGTCGACCCGGGCGTGGGCAGCACACGGCGGCCGCTGCTGGTCGAAGTGGGCGGCCACTACCTCATCGGTCCCGACAACGGCATCTTCACGCATGCCCTGGCGCAGAGCGGGGCGCGGGCCCGGATTCTCAGCAACGAGAAGCTGTTCCTGAAGCCGGTGAGCGCCACGTTTCACGGACGCGACATCTTTGCACCCTGCGCCGCCCATCTGGCCGCGGGCGTGGCGCCGGCCAGGTTCGGCAAGCTGGTCAAGGACGCTCTGCGGCTGAACCTGGGCGCTAATCAGCGCATCTCCAAGCGGCAGTGGAGCGGGGCGGTGCTGCGCGTCGACCGTTTCGGCAACCTCATCACGAGCTTTTCGATCGCCGAGTTCGGCTGGCTCACCGAGCGCCCGTTTGAGATTCAGGTGGGATTTGAAAAGGTGGGCAAGCGGGCCACGCACTTCGCCGAATGCGAGTACGGCGAACTGTACGCAATCGTGGGCTCGAGCGGCTACCTCGAAATCGTGCAGCGGGAGGCCTCGGCGGCCAAGCGTCTCGGGGTGGTCAGCGGAGCCCCGGTCGACGTAACCGGCTGGTAGGATGAAAGGTTGATGAGTTCCGCCACCCTGCTCAAATCCCGCGCCCGAGAGTTCCGGGAGTCCCTCGCCCAAGGCGTGTTGGTCGCCGATGGAGCCATGGGGACGATGCTGTACGAAAAGGGCGTGTTCATCAACCGGTGTTACGACGAGTTGAACCTGTCGGCGCCGCAGATGGTGAAAGAGGTGCACGAGGCCTACGTCAAGGCGGGCGCGCAGATTATTGAGGCCAATACGTTCGGGGCCAATCGCGGGCGGCTGGCCACGTTCAGCCTCGGCGAAAAGCTGGCGGCGATCAACCAGGCTGGGGTGCGCCTGGCGCGCGAAGCGGCCGGGGAGACGGCGTTCGTGGCCGGCGCGGTCGGCCCCACCGGCCTGCGCAACGCCGAGCCCGAACAGCTGCGCGAGATCTTTGGCGAACAAGCCGCGGTGCTCGTCGGCGCCGGGGTGGACCTGCTCGTGCTCGAAACCTTCTTCTCGATCGACGAACTGCGCGAGGCGGTTACCGCCGTGCGCGCCGCCGCCGGCCCGGAACTTGCCATCGTCGCCCAGGTCACCATCAACGACGATGGCGCCATGCTCGACGGCACGAGCACCGAAGACTTTACCGCGCTGCTCGATCAGTGGCCGGTGGACGTGATTGGCCTCAACTGCTCGGTCGGCCCCAAGGCCACGCTCGAAACGGTAGAGCGGATCATGCGGCAGACCACCAAGCCGGTCTCGGCCATGCCCAACGCCGGACATCCGGCCGATGTCGAAGGACGGAAGATCTATCTCTGTTCGCCCGAGTATATGTCGCAGTACGCCCGCCGCTTCCTTTGGGCCGGGGTGAAAATCGTCGGCGGCTGCTGCGGCACGACGCCTGAACACATCAAACTCGTCCGCAGTGAGGCGCGGAGCCTGCAGCCGGGCCACCGGGCGCTGCCCGTGGCGGCGGTTGACGAAACGAAGCCACCGGTGCAGAAGATGCCGCTCGTGCCCGTGGCGGCCAAGAGCAAGCTGGGCGCGAAGCTGGCGGCCAAAGAGTTTGTGACGTTTGTCGAGATTCTGCCGCCGCGCGGGGTCGATCCCGCGCGCGAGGTCGCCGGCGCCATCCTCTGCCGCGACGCGGGCATCGACGTCATCAACGTGCCCGACGGGCCGCGCGCCAGCGCCCGGCTTTCGGCGGCCATCACCTGCAAGATCTTTCAGGAGCAGGCCGGCATTGAAGCCGTGCTGCACTTCTGCTGCCGGGACCGGAACATCCTCGGCATGCAGTCGGACCTGCTGGGCGCCCATGCGCTCGGCGTCCGGAACCTGATCTGCATCACGGGCGACCCGCCCCGGATGGGCGCGCATCAACACGCTACCGCCGTGTTCGACGTCGACGCCATCGGTCTGGCCGACATTGTGACCAACCTCAACTCCGGCCTCGATATCGGCGGCAACGCGATGGGTTCGCAGACGGCGCTGCTGCTCGGGGTGGGGGCTAACCCGGGCGCCCTGAACATCGACGAAGAGGTCCGCCGTTTTGAAAGGAAGGTGGAGGCCGGGGCCGAGTACGTGGTGACGCAGCCGGTGTTCGACATCCAACTGCTCGAAAACTTCCTCAAGCGGATTGAGCACTGCCGGATTCCGGTGGTCTGTGGCATCTGGCCGCTGACGAGCTATCGGAACGCCCAGTTCATGGTGGACGAGTTACGCGTGCCGGTGCCGGAGCCCTTCATGGAGCGGATGCGGCAGGCGGCCGATGCCGAGGCGGCGCGGCGCGAGGGGATCGCCATCGCGCAGGAGATGACGCGGCAGGTGCAGTGGATGGTGGAAGGGATTCAGCTCAGCGCTCCGTTCGGGCGCTACCAGATGGCCGTCGACGTGGCCGCGGTGATCGAGAAGAAGTAGCCCGTGCCCACTAATTTGTTGGAAGTCGATCCGGTAGAGCCCAGCGAATCCGTCATCGCCGCCGCCGCCGCGGCCATCCGGCGGGGCCTGGTCGTGGCGATTCCCACCGATGGTCTCTACTCGCTGGTGGCCGACCCGTTCAACCTGCAGGCCGTGGGCAGGGTGTTTGCGGCCAAGGGGCGGGAGCCGGCGCGGAGTCTGCCGCTGCTGGTCAGTGAACTGAGTATGGCGGAGGAGCTCTGCGCCGAGGTTTCCGCCCGCTTCCGCGTGCTGGCGCGGGTGTTCTGGCCCGGGCCGCTCACCATTATTGTTCCGGCTTCGCCGAAGGTCCCGCTCCGGGCGACGGGCAACACGGGGCGCCTGGGGTTGCGCCACTCCCGTTCGCAGGTGGCGCAGGCGCTGCTCCAGCGGCTGCAGCAGCCGTTGATCGCCACCAGCGCCAACATCAGCGGCCAGCCGACCTGTACCAGTGGGATTTCCGTTTTTGGTACGATGGACGGGCGTCTGGATCTGGTGCTGGACGGGGGCACCTGCCCCGGCCTCGGACCAACCACGATCGACATTACCGAACCCTACTGGCGCGTGATCAAGGAAGGGGCGGTCCCAGAAAAAGAACTCGCCGAGGTCTTGCGGCAAACGTGAGGCGTATATGAAGTATTTCCTGCAGCGGGATGGCCGTAACTTCGGACCGTACTCCCTGGACGATTTGAAGCGCTACCAGAGTGAGGGCCGGATTGGTCCTGACGATACGATTCGTTCTGAGGACTCCGATAAGTGGATTCCGCAGACCGAGTTTTTTAACCCACCGGCGGCCAGCCCGGCTCCCGTGTTGCCCCCCGCGGTGCCGGCCCCGGTGGTTGCGCCGGTGGTCCCCGCGGCCCCGAGCCCTTTTATCCCGGTTACCCCGCCGGCCGACAATCCGTTTGCCGCGCCTGCGGCCGGCTCCGGGTTCGGTGCGCCCTTGGCGGGTAATTCATTGCCGACGCCGCCCGCGGGGCCGGGCTTCGGTGGACCGCCCGCGGGGCCGGGCTTCGGTGGACCGCCCGCGGGGCCGGGCTTCGGTGGACCGCCCGCAGGGCCGGGCTTCGGTGGACCGCCCGCAGGGCCGGGCTTCGGTGGACCGCCCACAGGGCCGGGCTTCGGTGGACCGCCCGCGGCGCCGGGCTTCGGTGGACCGCCCGCGGCGCCGGGCTTCGGTGGACCGCCCGCGGGCGGTTCTGGCGTTCCCCGGGCTGGGGCCTTCGGTGCCGTGCCTAACCCGGCGGCTTCCGGGGCTTGGCCGGCCCCGCCAGACATGCAATGGTATCTCGTACTGATTATCGGCCTCGTTACCTGTAGCATTTTCACCTTGTACTGGATTTACAACCAGTGTCAGTTCGTCAAGAAACTGGATCCCGCGAGCAAGGGCCTAACCTACTATCTGGCAGGGTTCGGTTTGATCTTTTGCGGGGTGATTCTGAGTGGGATACTGTTCGTATTCCTCGCCGATACGGAGATGCAGGCGGTGGCGGCCCTGGTGGCGCCCCTCTTTAACCTGGTAGCAACGGTCCTGATGATTTTGGGGCACTTCAACCTGCGGACTTCGATCGAACGGCATTACAATACGGTCGAGAACATCGGTTTGAAGCTCAGCCCCGTCATGACCTTTTTCTTCAATATTTTTTACTTTCAGTACCACTTCGCACGAATCGCCGAATGGAAGAAAACCGGCCGTCTGGCCTGAGCGCCGTGGTATCCTTAGGATTGGAGCGTTTCCGGGAGGGGGCCGCGTGGGGCCCCTTAAATTTGATCCGATAGTCAAAGTCATGGAGTCCGACTCGCATAAATGCGCTGGTGTGCAAGCTCCTGAGTGCAAGCTCCAGGGAGAAGCCTGAAAGCGCGCGGAGGGTTCCCCCGTTCCCAAAGACGGGTCAATGACAGGGGTTTCATGTCCTCCCCGGAGCGCTCCAATTCGCTCCCGCAGCATGAATATTCTTTTCATCGGTGATGTGTTCGCCTCTCCGGGCCGTCGGATGGTGGCCAACCATTTGCATCAGATTGTCACTGAAGAGCGGATCGATCTGATCATCGCCAATGTCGAGAACGCGGCCGGCGGCTTCGGCGTTACCGCGGCGATCGCCGACGAACTGTTCTCGCTCGGCGTCGAAGTGATGACGACCGGCAACCACGTCTGGGACAAGACGGAGATCCACGAGTATCTACCGCGGCAGCCCCGACTGCTGCGGCCGGCCAACTATTCGCCGCTGCTCGCCGGTTCCGGCCTCTATCTCGGCAAGGCCCGCAACGGCGCCGAGTACGCCGTCATGAATCTGCAGGGCCGCACGTTCATGGCCACTCTCGACGATCCGTTTCGGAAGGTTGAAGAGCTACTCGCGCAGATCCCCGAGCGGATCAAGGTGCGCTTCGTCGATTTCCACGCCGAAGCGACGAGCGAAAAAGTGGCCTTCGGCTGGTATCTCGACGGCCGCGTGACGGCCGTGATCGGCACCCATACGCATATCCCAACCGCCGATGAACGCATCCTGCCCGAAGGCACGGCGTACCAGACCGATTGTGGCATGACCGGTTCTTACGCCGGGGTGATTGGCGTCGAAAAAGCCCCGGTGATCCGCAAGTTTCAAACCGCGCTGCCGGTGCGCATGGAACCGGCCAAGGGGATGGTGGAGTTGCACGCCACCATCATCACGGCGGATCCGGAGACTGGTAAGGCCATCAAGATCCGCCGCTACGCGCTTGAGGAGCCGGCCTAGGTCTCCATCGCGGCCGGTTCGTCTTCCCAGGGGCCAAAGGGATCCGAGTAGCCGACCCAGGCGCCGGGGCCTTCGGCCAGTTCACGGTCGGTGAGCAGGCAGGCGTTCAATGAGGCTTCAATGGCCGCCTGGTCCATGCCGGCGCCGATAAACACGACCTCCTGCATGCGGTCACCGAACTCGGGATGCCAATCTTTGGCGAGCGCGTCGAGGGTGGCGGCATCCTCCGGCCACTCCTCGCGCGGGCTGGCGGCGTACCAGCGGCGGACCGGCTCGACACCCACACAGTTGCCAGCCTGGGCATAGTGGCCGATGATATCGTTTTTCGAGGCGATCCACATCATGCCCTTGGCCCGCAGCACGTTCTCCCAGCCCTCATCGAGCGCCTCGTTGAGACGGCCGGGATGGAAGGGTCGGCGGGCGCGGTAGACGAAGCTCGTGATGCCGTACTCCTCGGTCTCCGGGGTGTGGAATCCCTGCAACTCCTTCATCCAGCCGGCGGCTTCGGCGGCCTTCTCTTCGTCAAACAGGCCGGTGGCGAGGATCTGCGCGGGGGCGACGCGGCCGCGTTCGGCCGTAAGGATCCGCGCTTCGGGGTTCAAGCGCCGGAGGATGGCCCGCAACTGCTCGACGGCAAGCGGCTCCATGCGGTCGATCTTATTAATAACCAGGACGTTGGCAAACTCGATCTGATCGATGAGCAGGTCGGCGATGTTGCGTTCGTCCTCCTGGCTGAGCTCGAGCTGGCGGTCGGCAAGGGCTTCGAGCGACAGATAATCTTCGAGGAATTTTTCACCGTCGACGACGGTAACCATGGTATCGAGGCGGGCGACATCGGCCAGCGACTGCCCATTTTCGTCGGTGAAGCTGAAGGTGGCGGCGACGGGCATGGGCTCGGAGATGCCGGTGGACTCGATCAGCAGATAGTCAAACCGGCCCTGGCCGGCCAGTTGGCGAACCTCTTTGAGCAGGTCCTCGCGGAGGGTGCAGCAGATGCAGCCGTTGGACATTTCGACGAGCTGTTCGTCGACGCGGCTTAGCATGGCGCCCTGCGCGACCAGACGGGCATCGACATTCACCTCACTCATATCGTTGACGATGACGGCGACGCGCAAGCCATCGCGGTTGTTCAGGACGTGATTCAGCAGCGTGGTTTTCCCGGCGCCGAGAAAGCCGGAAAGGACGGTGACGGGGAGGAGGGAGTTTGCGCTCATTGATGATAATGATAGCGCAGTATTTTATGCCCCCGCAGGGTGAAGTTTCTTGAATGCTTCGAGGTAGGGCTTCACCTTTGGGTGAGATTCTATCCAACGCGGAGCCGTGTCGCTGTTGGCGATGCGGGTGACCGCCACGCCCATCGCACGGACCACGCGCTCCATGTTGGGAAGATCGATCCTCTCCCAGTGATCGGACGGACGGTGGTAGTCGGGGAAGATCCACGCTACACAGACCGTCATGGCCGGAACCCCGGCGTCGGCGAGAGCCTGGTTGTCGCTGCGGGCGAAGAACTCCTCGGTGTTGCGGGGATGGGTCCACATGGTAACCCCGGTGGCGCCGCCGGTGGCGGCGAGCGCTTCGCCGAGAGTGGTGTAGGCCAGGCCTGTGCCGGTGACCTGGTTCAGGCGGGGGCCTTCGTTGTCGTCGGTCCGGCCCATGTGCTCAAAATTGAGGTTGGCAACCGTATCCCGGAGCGGGTGGACGGGATGGGCGGCGTAGTAGCGGGAGCCGAGCAGGCCCTTCTCTTCACCGAAGTAGGTCATAAAGAGCAGCGTCCGCCGGGGCCGCAGTTTGCGGGCGGCGAGCGCTTCGGCGAGCGCGAGGACGGTGGCGACGCCGCTGGCGTCGTCATTGGCGCCGTTGTGGATACGGTCGCCATCGCCGCGGCCGGAGACGCCGACGTGGTCGTAGTGGGCGGTGAGGAGAATGGCTTCGTTTCGCAAAACGGGGTCGCTGCCGGGGAGGCGGGCGATGACGTTACGCAGCGCGAGTGGCTCTTCGCGGGGGCCGCTGATGCGGGCGGTGAGGCGCGCGGTAGTGGCGCCATCGGGCAGGGTGTCGAGCAGTCTGCTGAACTCGCCATCGGAGGTGATGACGGTAGGCGCCGGCGGCGGGGAGTTTGGGCCCGCGGGGCGGAGGCGAAACGGGGCCGGTGGAAAGATGCCGTAGGTGACCAGCAGGGCGGGCCGCAGCGTGGTGAGGATCCGGTTCCGGGCCACGGCCGGGGCGAGACCCTGTGCGACGTAAAGGAGCACGGCTTTCCCGCGGACGTCGCCGACGGGCGGAAGCGGCGCAGTGGCGCTACTCAGGGTTACTTTGACGACCTCGAGGCCGGAGAGGTTCACCGGGGCGCCGGTGAGCGCGATCAGTTTGGCGCCGGAGGACTCCCAGGATTTGCCGTCGCCGGTCTCGATGCGGAGGTGGAAGCCGTCCATGGGCTGGGTGACCTTCACGTAGGGCGCGTTCTGAAAGTAAGTTCCCTGGTCACCGGCCGGTTCGAGGCCGAAGCGGCGGAACTGGCTGGCGATGTACTCGGCGGCGAGGTCGAGCCCGCGGGAGGGCGTATCGCGGCCTTCGAGCAGGTCGGAGGCGAGAAACGACAGGTGGCCGCGGAGGGTGTTGGCGCCGATCGCTTCCATCAGTTCGCGCTCGGCCGGAGAGAGAGGACCGGCCGCGGCGGCCGCTCCCGCAAGAAAGAGGACCAAAGCGGCTAGGCGATGAGCGATCATACCTAGATTGTGTCCCAAACGGATGAACGAAGTCTTTCACGATTTGGCTACGCCCAGGAACTTTGGCGGAGCATGGGCGGATTTTCGAACTTTGCCATCTCCTTTTCGATCATTTCGATCCTGACCGGGGCGGTGACGCTCTACGGCTACGGCTACGAGATGGGCGGGCCGCTCGAGATGACGCTCGGCTGGCCGGTGGCGACGGTGTTCTCGCTGCTGCTGGCGGCGAGCATGGCGGAGCTGTGTTCGGCCTTCCCGACGGCCGGGGCGATGTACCACTGGACGGCGGCGCTGGGTAACCCCGGCTTGGCGTGGTTTGTTTCGTGGATGAATCTGGTGGGGCTGCTGGCGATGGTGGCCGGGATCAATTACAGCTGTGCGCAGTTTCTCGGGCCGGTGATCGGCTGGCCGGCCGAACGGGTGTTTCTGCTGTTTCTGCTGCTGACGGCAGCACAGGCGTTGTTCAACCTGCTGCGGGTCCAGTGGGTTTCGTGGATGAACGATGCGAGCGTGGTGGTGCACATCGCGGGGGTCGTGCTGATTCTGGGGGCTTTGTGGTGGGGCGCACCGCTGCGGCCGGCGTCGTTCCTGATGGAGCGGTCGGCCGGGACGCCCTATGTTTGGGTCTTTCTGTTGGGACTGCTGCAGGCGCACTGGACCTACACCGGTTTTGACGCCTCGGCGCACATGGCCGAGGAGACGGAGAGTCCGCGGACGAAGGCGCCGTGGGGGATGGTGCTGTCGGTCGGGGTCTCCGGGGTGTTCGGCTATGCGATGCTGCTGATGTTGACGCTGGCGATCGGCGAGAAGCCGCCGGCGGCGACCGGGAGTACGCCGATGGCGATTGCGATCTTCGCCGGGGCGCTGGGGGAACGGGCGGGCGCGCTGATGAGCCTGGGGGTAGCGCTGGCGATGTGGTTTTGCGGGCTGTCGACGCTGGTGTCGGGTTCGCGGACGGTTTACTCGTTTGCGCGGGACGGGGGGCTGCCGGGGGCGCGCCTGTTCCGTCGCGTGGATGCGCACGGGGTACCGCAGGTGGCGGTGCTGGCGGTGGCGGCGAGTTCGGCGGTGGTAATGGCTTGGGGCGAGGCGGTGCCGGTGGTGACGTCGTTGAGCACGGTGTCGCTTTATTGGGCGTATGTGATTCCGGTATGGCTCGGGTGGCGGAAGCGGCGGGAGTGGGTGGGCGAGGCGGTATGGAACCTGGGGCGGGCGGGAAGGTGGGTGAATCTAGTGGCGATTGTTTATACGACCTTCATCTGCTTCATTCTGATGATGCCGCCGAATGCGCTGGCGGGTAAGACGATGGTGGGTATTGTAGCGGGGCTGGCGCTGGTGTGGTGGGGCGGGGTGCGGCGACGGTTTGCCGGACCGGACTGGAGCCGGGGGCACTGAGTGGCGGGACGGAACCGGGTGCTATGCGGGGGGCTGGTGCTGTTGGCGGCGGGTTGCGGCCGGCCGGCCGCCGATGGGGTGGCGGCGCCGATGGGGCCGAGTCCGCTGTTCGGGACGGTGACGGTGGACCGGTCGCCGGGCGGGTTGACGCTGCGGCTGGACCGGGCGCCGGGCAAGCCGGAGCCGGCGTTGTTGGGAGTGCTGATCAACAGCGGGCCATCCGGGGAGAGGGCCTGTTATGTGTTGGTGGAGGTGGCCGCCGGGTTGGTGCGGCTGGTGAACGATAGCGGGTCGGGTTCCGCGGCGGCGGGGGCGGACGGGCGGGTGAGCAACGGGCAGTGTGAGGTGACGGCCGGTCCGGTGGAGAAGAGCCGGGAGCGGGTGGCGGTGGGGCTGCGGGTGGCGGCGCGGCCGGGCTTTGCCGGAGAGAAGCAGCTGTACACGATCGCGCAGGGAGGCAACGGGGAGAGTGACGGGTTGGCGCCGGCGGGCGCGTGGAGGGTGCCGTAGATGGCGCGGCGTTGGGCGGGGATCTTCGGCTTGTATCTCCTGGCGGCGTGGCTGCTGCATGGCTTCGGCGTAAACCTGTGGACGCAGATGCTGGGGGGCGGCGATAGTTATACGGCCGGCCTTCCTTCGAAGCTGTTCGCCACCAGCCTGTCGCCGTGGAATCCGTATGTGCAGCTTGGGCAGTACACGTTCGCCAACACACAGTTTCAGGCGCTCTATCCGCCGGCGCTGCTGGCGATGTCCGCGCTGCCGAACACGCTGGGCTACAACCTGTTTTTGCTGGGCCACTATGCGTTGGGCGGCCTCGGCTTCTACCTGTGGATGCGGCAGACGGGTCTCGGGCGGGAGTCGGCGTTCTGGGGCGGCCTGTCGTTTCTGACGGGCGGGTTTCTGGTGGCGCATAAGGGCCATCAGGCGATGGTGACGACCGCGGTGTGGCTGCCGCTGTGGCTGGGGCTGGCGGCGCGCCATGCGGCGACGGGCGAACGGCGGGTGGCCGTGGGGGCGGGCGGGGTGTTGGCGCTCTCCATTCTGGCGGGCTTCCCGCAGATGACGGTCCACGGGCTGCTGGTGCTGGGGCCTTACTGGGTTTGGCGGGGCGGGTGGCGGCGGGCGTTGACCGGGTGGGGATGGATGGTGGCGTTGGGCGCGGCGCTGAGTTCGCTGCAGTGGCTGGCGGTGGCCGAAGCCTTGCCCCACATGACGCGCGAAAGCCTCACCTTTGCCATGTTCCAGCAAAACGCCCTGCCGGCGGCGCACCTGGCGGCGTGGTTTGTGCCGAATGTATTGGGCGGGATGCACGGGGTGCCGAGCTATGCGCTGGACGCGCAGTTGGTGGAGGTCTATCTGTATTGCGGTTTGGCGCCGCTGGTGCTGGCGGGCCTGGCCCGGGGGCGGGAGGCGCGATTCTGGGTTGGGGTGCTGGCGGTGAGTCTGGCGCTATCGCTGGGCTGGGAGCCGGTGCAGCAGGTGCTGTTCCGGGTGCCGGTTTATAACCTCTTCCGGGCGGCGGGGCGGCACCGGATGGAGATGCACCTGGCGGTGAGCGTGCTGGCGGCGCTGGGGCTGAGCCGTTTGGCGGAGAGCCGGGGGCGGCGGTGGGTCTTTTTGGCCGTGGGCGCCGGGGTGGGGGCCAGCTTGGTCTGGGCGTGGCGGGTGCCGATCTATGATTCGGTGAACGTGCTGGTGACGGATCTGTCGGCGGCGGCGTGGCGGGAGCAGAATACGGCGTGGACGAGCGTGACGATGTGGGGGCCGGTAGTGGCGTTGCTGGCGGCGGGGATGTGTTTGTGGCGGCGGGCGCCGGGCTGGGCTTGGGGTCTGCTGCTGGTGGTGGATACGGGGAGCGTCGGGCGGACGATCTACGACAATCCGAACACGACGGACCTGTACGGCCGGGAGCGGCGCAGCGAGGTGAAGTATCTGTTTGAGCGGGGCTACGATGCGGTGCACGAGCGGATTTTGCCGGTAGATCCGCGGCTGTGGCAGACCTACCCGCTGCAGAGTATGCTGTACGGGCTGCAGACGGCGAACGACTATACGCCGATGTGGACGAAGCGCTATCAGGCGCTGACCGGTTTTGCGCTGAACGGGGAGGGGGGCGCGGCGCTGGCCGGGCGGCAGAGGCTGCTTTCGGCGCTGGGGGTGCGGTTTCTGTTGACGAAGGAGCCGGAGAGTGTGGCGGCGGTGCGGGGGGCGAAGGGGTATCGGGAGTTGGCCGCGTCGCGGGAGGGGGTGACGGTGTTTGAAAACCCGGGGGTATTGCCGCGGTTTCGCTTTGTGCGCGAGGCGGTGGGGGTGGCCGATTTGGGCGCGGCGGAGCGGGGATGGGCCGCGGGGTTTGATTCGGCGGGGGCGGCGATGGTGGAGAGGATGACGGGGCGGACGCCGCTGGCGGCGGGGCGGATTGTCGCCGAGCGCGTGGAGAACGCGGCGTTATCGTGGCGGGTGGCGACCGAGGGGCGGGCGCTGTTCGTGGTGGCGGATACGTGGAGCCCAGGCTGGACGGCTACGGTAAACGGGCGGCCGGCGCGGATCGAGATCGTGAACGGCTGCATGCGGGGGGTGTTTATCGAGACGGCGGGCGAGCACGAGATCGCTATGCGGTTCTGGCCGTGGAGTTTGACGGTGGGGTTGGTGGTGACGGCGCTTGGACTGCTAGCGGCCGTCAGTCTTTGCCGGCGAGGACGCGGATAAGAATCATCACGAGCGCCCCGACGAGAGCGGAGGCGGGAATCGTCATCACCCAGGCCCAGACGATGTTGGTGGCCAGCCCCCAACGGACGGCTTTGAGACGCTGAATGGAGCCGACGCCGGCGATGGCGCCGGCGATAACGTGGGTGGTCGAGACCGGCATCTTCAGATAGGTGGCAAACAGGATCGACATGGCGGCTGCCGTTTCGGCGCTGAAGCCGCCGCGGGGGCGGAGGCGGGTGAGGCGACCGCCCATCGTCTTAATGATGCGCCAGCCGCCGCTGAGGGTACCAAGACCGATGGCGAGGTGGGCGGCGAAGATGATCGGCACCGGGACGACGAAGGTGTTCAGATAACCGGCCGTGACCAGGACCCCCGTGATGATGCCCATCGTCTTCTGGGCATCGTTGGTGCCATGGGCGAAGGAGAAGATGGCGGAACTGAGCAGCTGGAGGGTGCAAAACCAGCGGTCCATCCGGACCGGCGAGGCGTTGCGGAAGATCCAGAAGATGGCGATCATCAGGCCGTAGGCCAGCAGCATGCCGAGCAGCGGGGAGATGATGATGAAGGCGATGGTCTTCGACCAGCCGCTGAAGATGAGCGCATCGAAGCTGTGGGCGATGCCGGCCGTCATGGCGACCTTGGCCATCGCCGCGCCGCCGTAGCCGCCGAGCAGGGCGTGCGAGGAGCTGGTGGGCAGGCCCCAATACCAGGTGATGAGATCCCAGACAATGGCGCCGACCAGTCCTGCCAGGATGACGTAGGGCGTCACGAACTTCAGGTCGACCATGCCCTTGCCGACCGTGCTGGCCACGCCGGTTTCAAAAGCAAACGCCGCGATGAAGTTCCAGAAGGCGGCCCAGGCCACGGCGCTAAAGGGACTCAGGACCCTGGTCGCGACAATGGTGGCGACCGAGTTGGCCGCGTCATGAAAACCGTTGATGAAGTCAAAGGCCAGCGCGACCGCAATAATCAGGGCTACCAGAACGAGGGTGGTATCCATGCCGGCCGTCAGCTGTTCTTTACAACGATGCCCTGGAGGACATCGGCGACATCTTCACACGCATCGGCGGTGCTTTCGAGATAGTCGTAAATCTCTTTGAGTTTGATGACCTGCACCGGGTTCGGCTCGTTATCAAACAGATCGACGATCGCCTGCCGGACGAGCGTATCGATCTGTCCCTCGAGGCGATTGATCTCGATGCAGTGCCGGTGGATGTTCGGCATATTTTCGAGCGCCTCCACAGCCTTGCTCAACTCGGCCGAGCACTCCTGCAGAAGGCGGCAGATCTCCTTGACCGGCTGCGGGATGGGGTCGATCCGGTAGGAGACGATCCGGTGGGCCACGTCTTCGAGACCGTCCATGACGTCATCGAGGTGGGAGCAGAGCGAGTGGATATCCTCCGGGTCGAACGGAGTGATAAAGGTCTGGTTGAGCCGGGTGAAGACCTCATGAAGGACCTCGTCGGCCTCTTCCTCGAGTTGCTCGATCCGGGGAGCCATCAGCTTCAGTTGAGAGTTGCCCTGGCTGACGCCTTCGGCGAGAACGACCGCGGCCTGGGCTATCGCCCGGGTTTGACTGTTAAATTGTGCAAAAAACTTCTCTTCCTTGGGAAGAAATCTCATAGCGCCTCAGTTCGTGCTACTTGGCATTCGGATTCAGAGAAAAGGCTTAACGGAGATCGAAGAAACCCTAGTGTCGCAAAGGGTTGCCCGAACCGCAACGTGTAGTTGGTTACATCTCCATGACAATCGGGAAGGGGTTCGGAGCCGGGGGAGCGGCAGGCTGGCCGCCGCTGTCGGCGGGGAGATAGCGGGGATCGAGCAGGCGGGACGTCTCGAGGTTACCCATGGCGGAGAGCAAATTTTCCTTTAGAAACGGGTGTTCGGCTCCGAGATCCTTGAAGATATCGCGGAGCGTGCGGCGGACCGTACCGGTCTTTTGGGAGCAGCCGCAGGGGATGACCGGTGCGGTCAGTTTGGCGGCGTAGGCGGTGGTGATCTCCTCGCTGACGAAGACGAGCGGTCGGATGAGCCGGAAATCGCGTTCGGCGCTCCAGGTGACTGCGGGCAGGGCGGCCATGCGGCCCGTGAACATGGCGTTGCGCAGGAGCGACTCACAGAAATCATCGGCGGTATGGCCAAGGGCGATCACGTTGGCCCCCATGCGCTTGCCGACCTCGTAGACGGCCCGGCGGCGGAAGCGGCTGCAGAGATCGCAGCCATGGTCGGGCTGTTCTTCGAGCAGACGAAAGCTAGGAGCATCTTCAAAATACTCCCACTCGACCCCGCGGGAGCGGAGATATTCCCCAAAGGGCCGGATGGAGGCCAGGAACTTGCCCTGCTCAATCGTGAAGGCCGCCACTTCAAACCGGATCGGAGCCCGTTTCTGCAGGAGCAGCAGCGCCTCGAGGAGGGTGACCGAATCCTTGCCTCCCGAAAGGCCGACGGCAACGCGATCCCCTTCGCGAATCATGTCGTACTTCCGGATCGCCTCGCCAACTTTCCGCAGCAGCGTCTTTTCGAGTTCCAAGCTCCTTCATTATACCTGGGTAAATTGGGGTAAACTAAAGAATGTTCACGGCGGGGAGAAGTGGCCGAGCGGTTTAAGGCACCGGTCTTGAAAACCGTCGTACCTGAAAGGGTACCGTGAGTTCGAATCTCACCTTCTCCGCCAGTTCCTTGGCCGGGCGCGGCCCGCTCTAGGGCAGGAGCGCGAACTGGAAGCCGCGTTTTTTGAGCCCGGCGAGGAGCGGGTCGAGCATAGGCCAGTAGGGATCCTGGCGGGACCAGATGCCGAGGTGGAGGAGGAGAATCTCGCCGTCTTGGATATTCCGGAGCGAGTCATCGAGCAGGCGGCGGTTGGGATGGGTTTTGCTAGACAGTTCGTCGCCGAGGAAGCCGTGCGCGGTCCAGCCGACGTGGCGAAAGCCGCATTTTTGGGCGAAGGCGAGGACGCGGGGGGTGGTGCGGCCGCCGGGGGCGCGCCAGAGGGGGTCGAGATGGCGGCCGGTCATTTCGTGGAAGCGGGTGTCGACGCGGCGGAGTTCGGCGCAGACGCCGGGTTGGTCGAGTTGTTCGGTGGGGCCGGCTTTGGCAACGTAGGCCACTTTGCCGTTGGGGAGATCGCGGCGGAAGTAGGAGTGCTTCCAGGTATGGCTGCCAAACTTGTGGCCGTCGGCGGCGAGGGCGCGCCAGAAGGGGGCCCAGGCGGGGTCTAGGGAGGTATCGCCGCGTTTGGTCTTTTCGTCGGCGAGGAAAAATGTGGCCTTCACCTGGTGTTTGCGCAGGATGGCGGCGATCTGTTCGGCCGGCTCCATGTTGCCGGTGTCGATGGTGAGATAGACCGTGGCGGCGAGGATCAATAAGCTCATCGGAAGGTCTGCCGGGGGCCATGGTTGGCGAGGTAGATGCCGTGGGGCGACTTGCCGACGGGGATCTGGTGGATCACCTTTTTTGAAACCAGATCGAGGATGGAGACCTTGCGGGCGAAGCGGGAGGTGAACCAGAGCTCCTTCTTATCGGCGGAGAGATCCATGCAGTCGGGGCCGCCGGGGGCCTGGAAGCGGTCGACGACGGTGAGGGTGTCCTGGTCGATTTTGGTGATGACGGCGTCGACGCGGTTGGACTGGTAGACGTGGCGACCGTCGCCGGCGGAGATGAAATTGTGGGCGCCTTTGCCGGTGACGATCTTCTTGACCTGCTTGCGGGTGCGCCAGTCGATGACTTCGACGTAGTCGCGGCCCATGATGCCGATGAGGAGGTGCTTGTCGTCGGGGGTCATCCAGATGCCGGAGGGGAGGCTGCCGATGGGCATGCGCCAGGCTTCTTTTTGCGTCTTAAGGTCGATGGCCAACAGCTCGTTGGTGTCCTGGAGGGTGATGAAGACGAAGCGGGAGGCCTTGTCGTAGGCGAGGTGGCTGGGTGTTTTGGCGGCGGGTAGGCGTTTGAGGAGCTTGAAGTCTTTGCCCGAATAGATGTCGACGCGATGCAGGCGGAGCGAGCAGGAGACGAAGTATTGGCCGTCGGGGCTGAAGCCGATTTGGTAGGGGTCGGCGATATCGCGGAGGCGGCTTTTGATTTCGCCGCTGGTGCGGTCGAGAAAGACGAGTTCGTTCGAGGCGGCGTTGGCGACGATGAGGTAGTTGTCGTCGGGGGTGGCCATCAGGTGGTGCGGCTCTTTGCCGATGCGGAAGCGCTTGGTTTCGCGGCGGGTTCTCTGGTCGATCAGCGAGATCATTTCGTCGCCCGAGTTGAGGACGACGACGAGCTGGGCCGCCAGCGGGAGAGCGGCGGCAAGGAGAAGAGGCAACAGTCGAGCCATAGGGGTCTTACACCCGCAGGGTACCATGCAGCCGGACCCGGAGCCGCAGGACCGATGGAGGTACTCCTGGTGGGGTACTCTATTGGGGATGGAAGGATTGCTACCGACCCGGGCGTTCGCGGCCGGTTTTGCCTTCCTGGCGCTGGCCGGGGCGGGAGGAGCCGCCGAAGGGGAGCCGTTCGAATGTAAACAGGACGCCCGCTGCGAGACGCTCCGAACGTTTTTCGCCAGTCAGGGGAGCCCGCTGGGGGCTTCGGCACCGGTGTTTGTCGAAAAGGCGGACCAGTATGGTCTTGACTGGCGGCTGCTGCCGGCCCTGGCGATGGTCGAGAGCGGCGGCGGGCGGCACGCCCGGCGCAATAATATCTTCGGATGGAACTCCGGCCGCACCCGATTTTCTTCGGTTGCGGCCGGAATTGACTACGTGGCGAGCCGTTTGGCGCACTCGCCGATTTACCGGGGCCGGACCAGCCGGGAGATCCTCCGAGCCTACAATCCCTCTCGGAGGCAGTACCCGCTCCGGGTGATCCGATTCATGGAGCGGATTGCCAGCGGTCCGGTGCCGTGACGTTTAGCGAACGGTGAAGCCGAACTCCCGGACCGGTTCCTGGTCCTCCCGGCCGTAGAGCCGGAGCCAGTACCGTCCGGCGCGTAATCCTTCGGGCAGTTCGAGAATGGTGGTGAGGGCGGCCGGGGTGACGGTCCGCGTAAACACGGACTGACCACTCTCATTGGCGATTTCGGCCCGGAAGGAAGGCGAAGAGGCCAGACCAGTCAACTCCAGAGCAAAGTGGAGCGGACGGTCGGCGGGGGCCTCCGGGAAGGCGTTCGCACGGACGGCTTCGAGCTGCACCATCGCCGCCGAACCCTGCGCCGGGCGTTCGAGCCAGGCCATGGGACCGACAATCAGCGCGATGGCGGCGACGGCGCCAAGGGCGAGAGCCGGCAAAGGGTTTTGGAACTGACGGCGGAACCACTCTTTCAGTCCTCCGCGTTCGGCCAGCGCGTCTTCGCGCGCGAGGACAGGTGCGACGGCGCGAAATGTTTTCGTGAAGAGTTCCAACTCGGCCAGTTGGGTCCGGCAAGGTTCACACACCAGTAAATGCTCTTCGACGACCTCCGCTGCCGGCTCGGCGAGTTGCTTCAAGTGGTACTTTTCGAGCTGTTCTTCTGTGATGTGTTCTATTGGTGATCTTGGCACTCCGATTCTCCGTTCCACTCAATTGGGGGTATTCCTTCACCCACGCTAAAGAAGTGTCGCCGGGTTGGGAATAATCTCGTCTATTTGTTTTACGGAAATAGCGAAGGGCCGTACTACGCGGATACCCGCAAAAGGAGGTGGGCATTCCCCCAACAAACCTTACGAAAGACATCCGGGGAGGTGAGTTCCCGGAGAAGGCTGAGGGTATCGCGGCCAACGCATTTTCCTTTGAGGCGAGCCAGGAGGGTACTGCCTCCGGTGCCAATTCCATCTTTACAGCTGCAGTCACTGCCAAACATCAGTTTATTCTGGTGCCGCGCAAGGAATGCCCTTGCAAAGGCCGGATCGCGGCTGAGGGCGTTATTGCCGGAGTTGGCGGAGAGGTCGCCAAAAAGGTTGGGATAGTCGGCGAGCCAGCGGTCCGTGAGGCCGCCGGTCTGGACGGGTCCGGCCGGGTACTCCTCGCCGGAGGGGGGATTGGCGCTGATGGAGGCCCAGAAGAAGTTGGCGTGGCCGATGAAGTTGGTCTTCTTGTGGGCTTGGAGGATTTTGTGGAAGTCGGGGAAGCCGGTGTTCCAAAGGGCTTCGGGGTCGAAGGGGGCGGCTTGTTGGAAGTGGAGCAGGACGGGGACGCGGTGGTCGGCGGCGAGATCGTAGAGGCGGCGCATGGCCTTGGCGTCGGCGCGGGTGTGTGTTTTCATCTCGCCGATGCCGATGGCCCCGTCTTTGAGCGCCTGGGCAACGCCGTCGAAGCCACCGGGTTGGGCGGGGTCGGCGGCGACAAACCAGGTGAAGCGGCCGGGGTGTTTGGCGATCTGCTCTTTGGCGCGGGCGGCGTCGCGGATGTGGGTGAGCAGGACGGCCTTTTCCATGCCGGCGCCGGTGACGTGGTCGAGCGAGGAGACGCTGTCGCGGCGGGGGTGCAGATGGATGTCGATGACGGGTGAGGGCCACGGGGATTGCGCCAGGAGGGGCGCGGCGGCCGAGGCGGCGAGGAAGCGGCGGCGGGTGAGCATGACTCCCGGGTATTAAATCACGTTTGGCGGCGGCGCGCAGATATGATGGAATAATGCCAATGCCTCAGAACACCAGTAGTCAGGAAGTCTATGACGCCGTCGTGGTCGGCTCGGGCGCCGGCGGCGGGACCGCGGTGCATGTGTTGACGGCGAAAGGCCTCAAAGTGGCGCTGCTTGAAGCGGGTCCGATGCTGGACGTCGCCACGGAATTTAAAGAGCATAAAGTACCGGCCGATTACGAGCACCGGGGCGCCGAGGAGGGCGGCAAGGCCTACTTTGGCCAGGGGAAGCCGTTCGGATTCTTTTCGACGACCAGCGGCGGCTGGCAGCTTGAAGGCGAGCCGTACACGGTGGGTGAAGGGAGCCAGTTTCAATGGTTCCGGTCGCGGATTCTGGGCGGCCGCACTAATCACTACGGACGGATGTCGTTCCGGTTTGCCGAGTACGACTTCAAGCCTTACGACAAGGACGGGCTGGGGTTCAACTGGCCGGTCTCCTATCAGGACATTTCGCCCTATTACGACAAGGCCGAGGAGTTTATCGGTATCGCCGGCACGCGGGAGAATGTTCCGTCGTGCCCGGACGGCCAGTTTCTGCCCGCGCCGCCGCCGAAGGTGCACGAGATGCTGGTGAAGAAGGCCTGCGACAAGCTGGGCATCATCTGCATCGCCAACCGGCGCGCGGTGATCACCAAGAACCTGAACGGCCGGGCGGCGTGCCACTATTGCGGGCAGTGCGGCCGCGGCTGCCAGACGGCGTCGGCCTACAGTTCGGCGCAGGTGCAGGTGTTCCCGGCGATGAAGACCGGGCGGCTGAAGGTTTTTGATCTGGCCATGGCGCGCGAGGTGCTGACCGATAACAACGGCAAGGCGACCGGCGTTCTTTATATCGACAAGAAGACGCGCACCGAGAAGATCATCAAGGCTAAGGTCGTGGTGCTGGCGGCGAGCGCCTGCGAGTCCACGCGCATCCTGTTGAACTCGAAGACCAAGGAGTTTCCGAACGGCCTGGCCAACGGGTCGGGGCTGCTCGGGCGCTATTTGATGGATACGGTGGGCTTCGGGCTGTCCGGCACGGTGCCGGCGCTCGAAGGGATGCCGCACTACAACACGGATGGCTACGGCGGCGCGCACCTGTTCATGCCCTGGTGGCTCTGGGACAAGCACAACAAGCTCGATTTCCCGCGCGGGTACCATATCGAAATCGGCGGCGGCTACGGCATGCCGAGCGTGGGCGGCTACCACGGCGCGGCCCGGCGCTGGGGCTACGGCGCCAACATGAAGACGAAGATTCGCGAGAGCTACGGCACCTCGATCGGCTTTGCCGGCCGCGGCGAGATGATTCCCAACATCCACTCCTACTGCGAACTCGACCCGAACGTGGTGGATAAGTGGGGCATTCCGGTGCTGAAGTTCCACTTCAAGTGGACCGATTACGAGTGGAAGCAGGCCCGGCACATGGAGAAGACCTTCGCCGAGATCATCACGGCGATGGGCGGCAAGGTGAGCGGCCTGAGCGCGGCGCAGCGCGAATCGCAGGGGATATCGATTCCCGGCACGATCATTCACGAAGTGGGCGGCGCGCGGATGGGCAAGTCTGCCAAGGACTCCATTCTCAATGGCTACTGCCAGGCGCACGAGATGAAGAACCTATTTGTGATGGACGGCGCGAGCTTTGCGTCGAACCCGGACAAGAACCCGACCTTAACCATTAACGCACTGGCCTGGCGCGCAAGCGACTACCTGGCCGAGGAGATGAAGAAAGGCAATGTCTAACTTCGTACCGCTCGAATCATTGCTACGGGTTGAATCCTTGGACCGCCGGTCGTGGCTGCGGGCCATCGCGGTCGGCCTGACCACGCTCGGAACGCTCGAAGTGGAGGCGGCCCAGCATGTGCACGCCGAGACGGCGGCGGAGAAGGCGAAGGGCCCCTACCGCGTCAAGGAGTTCACGGCGGCCGAGTACAAGACGCTGCAGCGGCTGGCCGTGCTGATCGTGCCGGCCGACACCGTCTCGGGCAGCGCGCTCGACGCCGGGGCGCCGGAGTTCATCGACACGCTCGCGCACCAGAACGAGCAGATTGCCAACATCTTCCACGGCGGCTTTGCCTGGCTCGACGCCGAGATGCGGAAGCGATACAGCGCCACGTTTCTCGCGGCCAAGCCGGAGCAGCAGACGCAGATGCTTGACGCTCTCGTCGAAGCCGGCCGCGAGTTGGCCGAGCGGCAGAGCGAAGAGCTGGTGTATCAAAAATCGGCTGTCTACAAGGACTTCACGGGCTACACCGTGCGGCGGGCCAACGAACTGGGCGCCGGCGTCGCGTTCTTTGACTGGGTTCGGAAGATGACGGTGGACGCGTTCTACACCAGCCCGGTGGGCTTCAAGGACCTGAACTACATCGGCAACCGGGCGTTGAGCCGCTACACGGTGCCGGCCGAGGCGATGGAGTACGCGCTCAAACGGAGTCCGTTTGCCTAGCTAAAGCGCCGCGATGGCCTTGGCGAAGTCGGCCGGGGTCCGCAGTAGCATGGTTTTTCCCTTGCGCCGGCGGGTAGCGGAGTCGAGCAGATCCGGCGGCGGCACGCCGAAGCGCCAGAAGGGAAGAAACTGGAGATTGAAGATCCGGTTACTTCCCTTTTCGATTTTATGGGCGGGCATCGATTCGAAGTGGCGGGTGGTGGGGCCGAGCAGGACGACCGTTTCGGCGGCCTCGCGGTTGAGTAGACCGGCGAGAAAGTCGATGTGGCCTTTGGGGTTTTGGAGCACCGCTAGGTCGACCGAGTCGAGTTCAAGCTGGTTGATGGCCTGGCTGACCGCGTTCAGTTGCGCGGGCTCGAAATCGTCCTTTTCGTAGAGCTGCTGCCGCTGGTCGAGATTGAAAACAACGAGCCGAAGCGGACGGCCACCCAGGCGTTCGACGAGCGAAGAGAGGGCGCCAACCAGCAAAAGTTCATCGGAAACGCGGAGCCGCAGGCGGCGCGGCGACAGTGGCGCGGCGTTGAGCAGGATCGTGATGGGCCCCCCGGCTTTAGCGGCGAGGCGGGGCGGGGGCAGGCCGGTGAGCGAGAAGTCGGTGACGGTATGGGGCGGCATCGCCAGGTCGACCCGCTTCTCGGCTCCCGAGCGCGCTACTTTGAGCCGCCAGGACTTTCGGCAGGCCCGGTTGCGTTCATCGTAAAGGATCCAGTCGACGCGGTACTTCCCTTCCCCCAACAGATAGCCGCCCGCCACCTCGATCAACTGCGAAGTTTTGGGCACCGGCGGCAGACCGAAGCGTTGGCCCAGGACGACGGCCGGTCCGATCTCGGGGGTTACGCGGGTGACCACCTGCAGTTGATGGCCGGGACCGGCCAGTTGCGCCAGCGGGACCGTGAAGAAGTAGCCAGCCTGGAAGCGGAAGCCAAAGTTCAGATAGGGCCGCGTAGGGGTAACGTCGCAGGTGAGGACCCCGGAAGCGGGCCGTTCGAACGCAGCGGTCCAGCTGGCAGGCAACAAGGCCTGCGCCCACAGCAGCGTTACCAGGTGGAGAGTACCCATCCGCCGAAGTTCTCGTCGTCGGTGGCGAAGAGGAAACCTCCGCTGCCTGGAACGAGTTCCATCCCCTCTACTTTGCGATCCGGGAACGTCCGCAGCCGGACCAGCTGCGCATAGGCCGCCAGACGGGGCTTGTTCTTCCCGAAGCGGAAGACGCCGCCGAGATAGATGGCCGAAGAAAACGGGCCGTCGTCGCCGGCGTCGGAGGCGGCGGCGAAGGTGAGGACGCCGGCTTCATCGATGCGAAGATCCGAGACGTGTCGCACATTCTGCACCGGCCAGGGAACCCGAATGGCGGTCGACTCGACGCCGGAAAGTTGGTAGCCGTCCAGACGCAGTTCGCTGAAAAAAAGGCGGGCCGGGCGGTCGCCCTCGCCGCGGTCGGCCCAGGCGAGCAGGTAGCGATCGTCGAGGCGCTGGAGCGAGAGTGCTTCGAGATTGGCCTGGGGCGGCAGCGCGGGCAGGGGGAAACGGCCGAGGGTTTCCGCGGACGGCCGGGCGGCGTCGAGGCGGATGTGATAGACGAGGCCGCGACTGATGAGGGCGAGATATTCGCCGGGGCGGCCAGGGATGGCGGTAATGGCTTCGAGGTCGATGCAGTCGGCGTCGAACCTCCAGGCGACCGGGCGGTAGGCGACCGGCTGCGGGCCGTTGACGGTGATGAGGGCAAGGCGCGGGTCGGTGAGCGCCTTGTTGTCATGCACGATCAGGAAGGTGCTCTGGGTGGCCGTGCTTTCGACGAGCGCCAGGCCGGAGAGGCCGCCGAGGATGCTGCCGCGGACCGGTCGCCACTCCTCCGCCAGGCAGGGGAAGACGAGACCGAGAAGGAGAAGCAGTCGCATACGGGAGGGTTACTTTGCGCAGCGGAAGCCGATGGTGGGGCTGCGCTCGGCGGGCCGGGCCCAACTGCGGTAGGGGAGCGAGAGGAACAGCGGAGGCGTATCGAACCAACCGCCGCCGCGCAGGACGCGGTAGAGGCCCGTGTCCGGGCCGGGGGGATTTTCGGCGGGCGCCGAGGCGTAGTAGCGCTGGCCGTACCAGTCGGCGCACCACTCCCAGACGTTACCGGTCATGTCGCATAGGCCAAAGGCGTGGCGCGTCTTGCCGCAAACGGCCTGCGGGCCGTCCTTGGCGTCGTAGACGGCATCGGCCGGGGTGATGGCGCGGTCGCCCCAGGGGTACATTTTGCCTTCGGCGGCGCCGCGGGCGGCGCGCTCCCATTCGGCTTCGGTAGGCAGGCGCTTGCCGCCGTCCCAGGCGCAGAAGGCTACCGCATCGTCGTAGCTGACGTTGTAGACGGGATGATTGAGCTTGGCGGGGTCCGGGACGCCCTTCTTCCAGTGGTATGGCGGTACGTGGCGGGTGGCTTTCACGAAGGCGTGGTAGCGCTGGTTGGTCACCTCGGCGACATCCAGCGAATAGGCCTTCAGTTTGACCCGGCGGGCCGGGGTATCGTCCTTGGCCGGATTGGGGTACCAGGGTACATCGTAATCCTTCCAGGCAAAGCTGCGGCCCTGTTCGAACTCGCCGGCGGGAATGGAGACCATTTCGGGGCCGGCCAGCAGATAGAGGGCGACCCACCAGCTAGGCATAGATGTTTTTGAGTTCGTCGGTCGGAATCAGCGAGTTGGCGCCAAGCGGATCGACGTAGACGTAGGCGCGGCCGGAGGTGGTGTGGTGGACTTCCTTCGACCAATCGATGCCGAGGGCGGAATAGATGGTGGCCACCACGTTTTCAATGCGCGGCTGCATGGAGTGCTCCCAACCGGTGTCGATGCACTTGACGCCATCGGCGTCGCTCGCGCCGAGGACGCGGCCGCCCTTGACGCCGGCGCCGGCGAACATCGCCGGGAAGCAGTGTTTGTGGTGGTCGCGGCCATGCTGGAAGTTGAGCGGGCCCGGGGTGCGGCCGAACTCCCCCATGCAGACAACGAGCGTATCGTCGAGCAGGGTTTTGCCGGGATGCACGGGGGACTTGGCGACGGCGAGATCCTCAATCAGACTGGCGAGGGCCGGATCCATCTCCGCGATCAGCTTGTAGTGATTGGTTGCGGCCGTTTTGGTCCAGATCTCTTTGTGGTGGTCCCATCCGTCATGGCAGATGTGGATGTAGCGGGTGCCGCCGTCCTGCTGGAGCAGGTTCCGGGTGAGGATGGCGGATAGACCCACGGAGGTGTTGCCGTAGCGTTTACGGTCGGCCTCCGGAATATCAAAGGCCTTGGGCCAGCGGCCGTCGGAGAGCAGGTGCTTGGCGGTTTGGGAGAAGTCTTCAAAGCCGTTGATGGACTTGTCGAGGCCGACCTGACGCTGGCCCTGCGCCTGGCGGAGTTTCGATAGCAGCCGCCAGCGCTCTTCGAGCAGTTCGGTGGCCTTCTGATCGAGGCGCATGCCGGAGAGGGCTTCTTCCGGATTGAGGTCAAAGACGGCGTGGCGCGGCGGCAGGAAGCCGGTGGAAAGAGCCCCGACCTGATTCGTGGTCAGGTTAAAGGAGACGTAGGTGGGGAAGGTGTCGTTCGGGCGCCGCTGCGGTTCGAGTTCGCTGGCGACGACCGAGCCGATCGAGGGGATCTCCGGCGCGAAGGCGACGTTGAGCTGGCGGCCGGCCTGGATGTAGTACTGGCCGCGCAGGTGCACCTCTTCGTGGCTGACGAAGGAGCGGACGTGGGCCACCTTGTCCATCACATGAAACATGCGCGGGAACAGGCCGTAGGGGACGTAGATGCCATTCGAGGCCTTGCGGACATCGAAGCCGGGGAGGGTGGACGGATTCTCTTTGAAGTCGAACGAATCGACGTGGCTCAGCGCTCCGGCCAGCTCAAAGAAGATGACGTTTCGGGCGTGGCCCCGTGGCTTGTTCTTCGCGGTGGAGTTGGCGCGCAGTACACGGGGCGTGGCCGAGGCGCCGAGGATGCCGAGACCGCCAAAGCGCAGGAGTTCGCGGCGTGTGGGGAGCAGGTCCTGGATCTTCATAAGTTATAGAGGAACTCGACGAGGTTCAGAAGCGCCCATTGCAGGTTCTGGGCGCCTTCGACACGATTGGCCTTGAGCGCATCCACCGCGACGGCCCGTTCAGCCGGCAGCGGAAGACGGGAGATGGTGGCGAGGAACAGCTCGTCGACGACTTTGGCGTTGTCCGGATAGGTGTCGAGCAGACGCTGCACGCGGCTATCCTTGGCGGCCAGCACGCGGTCATTGACCACGGGCGAGCGCATCATCGTAATCGGCTGCAGCGGCGAGGGGGCCGGGGTGCGGGGCGGGCCGCCGCGGTTCGACTCGCCAAAGGCGGACATAAAAGACTTCAACTCGCCCTTGGCCTGCGGCACCGAGACCTGCATGGCGACGAAAGCGCCGGGCCGCGTGGTGGCATCGGCAATGGCGTCGTGCAGCTCTTCAGCCGTCAGCATGCGGACGTACTTGCGGGCGTAGTAGCGGGCGTAGGACTCCTGCCATTCCCCCGGGAAGCGGGCGGACAGCTGGTAGGCCGAGGAGTTGCAGATGAGCCGGAACAGGCTTTGGATGCTGTGATTGCTCTCGCGGAAGGAGGCAGCCAGCTTCTCGAGCAGGGCCGGGTGCGAAGGCTGCAGGTCCCAGCCTTTGGGCAGGTTGTTGGGGTCGAGGCGGAGCAGGTCGAACTCGTCGTAGGGATCGACAATGCCAATGCCCATCAGCTTGGCCCAGAACATATTCACGGTGGCGCGGGCGAACTGCGGATGTCTGGTGAGCATGCGGCCCAGTTCCGCGCGGGGCTCGGCTTCGGGCGGGACCACGGCGTTGGTGAGCACAAACTTCGGGGTGTTGGGGCCGCCGGAACGCTTGGTGCGGAGCATGCTTTCGGCCTTGGTGTTGTAGGGCCCGCCGAAGTCATCGACGAGGAAGTGGCCCATGACGGCGGCCGATTTTTCAACGTGGGGAATGTAGCGCGTGCCGCCCAGGAAGGCGGACATCTGGAAGAAGTCCGACCGGCGGAGCGTAGTAAGGTGCGCGTTCACCTTCTCGAGATGTCCGCGTCCATTGTGGCAGGACACGCAGGAGAGGTTGATGCCGAGGAAGACCTTGCCGTAGAGAATGGTCAACTCGTCGTGGGTGTCAAGCTGGTTGACCTTGGACAGATCGTCGCCGTGGGCGGCTTCGCCGGGTTTGCCTTCGACGTGCTCGCGCACGATGGGATTGACCGCCGAGACGACATAGTTGCTTTTGGCCGATGCGGCGATGAGCGAACGGACCCAATCATCATAAGGCCGGTCGGCGGCGAGGCTCTCTTTGAGGGCGTAGTGGAAGAGTTTGTGTCCGCGGCCCATCTTGCCGTTGGCGCGGAGGACATCCATGAAGAAGTAGGCCCATTTATCGACAAACTCGGGAGAACCGATTAGCTGATCGATTAGGCGGGCGCGCTTATCCGGAGCGCGGCTCGAGAGAAACTCGCGGACTTCGGTCGCGGTGGGAATCTTGCCGGTGAGGTCGAGGCGGACGCGGCGGAGGAACTCGAGATCGGTTGCCAGCGGAGCGTGGGGAATCTGATCCCGCTTCATCTTGCCAAAGATCTCGTCGTCGATGAAGCCCTGGATGGCCACCCGGCCGGGGGCCGGTTTCGGCAGGTGGGCGGTGAGGCGGGCGCTATCCTGACTTACGGTGTTAGCCTTCTGCCGGAACAGCGGAGCATGCGCGTCCGATGCCGCCGGCCTCTGCCCGAACAACAGGGACAGCGGGAGAAGTACAAGCAGTATCCATAAAGGCCTCATGGAACACCTCCAGTCGAGAAAATATCAAAGTTGAACCCCGAGGTAAAGGGGGCCATCCAGCCCCCAGCGCAGACCCTGTCCGGCCCCGGCGCCAACGTTTCAAGCGGTCACGGTTTGCGCGCGGAGCGAATACGCGGCCAGAAAATCGAGAAACTCCCCGGGCGGCAGCGGCGGACTGTAGAAGTAACCCTGCACGGCATCGCAGGCGGCCTGGTTTAGGAAATCAACCTGGGTCGGGTTTTCGACGCCCTCGGCGATGACCCGGATGCCCAGCGAATGCGCCAGTTTGATGATGCCGTCCACGATGGCTTCGTTGTGGCGGTCCTGGCCGACGCCGGCCAGAAACGAAGAGTCGATTTTCACGACTTCGATCGGGAAATGCTGCAGGTAGCTGAGCGAGGAGTAGCCGGTGCCGAAGTCATCGAGGTGGATTCCCACCCCGGCTCCGTGCAGAGCATGAAGAACCTCGCGGACCCGCGCCGAGCGGTGGAGCAGCACGGTCTCGGTGATCTCCACTTTGAGGCAACGGGGCGGCACCCCGCAGTTCTGGAGATTCTCCATCAGGATCGCGAAAACGTCCTGCTGGTGGAATTGGACCGGCGAAAGGTTAACGCTCAGATGCAGGTCAAAGCCGGAACTCCGCCAGCGCTGCAGTTCGGCCACCGACTCCCGGATTACCCACTGTCCGATCGACAGAATCAGTCCGCATTCCTCGGCAATCGAAATGACCTTTGAGATCGGAATATCCAGGCCCAGCTTGTGCCGCCAGCGCAGCAGCGCCTCGGCGCCGATGATGGCGCCTGACTGCAGATCCACCTGTGGCTGCAGGGCAATCGAGAGATCCTCGAGCGAAATCGCCCGCGCAAGATCCCGCTGAATGAGCACCCGATCGCGGATTTCAGCCTCGAGTCGCTGGTCGAACCGGCGGAACCCGCGCCGCCCGTCGGCCTTGGCGCGGTACATGGCAAGATCGGCGTTGCGCAGCAGTTCAGCGCCGGACTGGGCATCGTTCGGGAACACCGCCACGCCAATCGACAGGGTCACCTGCAGCGGACGCCCGTCGAGGACAAAGGGACGCGAGAAGCTCAACAGGATCTGCTCGATCAGCACTTCGGCCTCAGCTGCCAGCGGTGGTTCGACGAAGAGCACGAACTCGTCGCCGCCAAAGCGCGCCAGTGCGCTGACGCCATTGGCGGCCTGCCGGAAGCGCTGCGCGGCCTCGATCAGAATCTGATCGCCCACCAGATGTCCGAAGGCGTCGTTGGTATCTTTAAACCGGTCGAGGTCCATGAACAATAGCGCCACCGAACCATCGGCCGAAGCCTGGCGCACAATGGCCTGATCGAGCTTGGCGAGGAAGCTCTTGCGGTTCAGCAGCCCGGTGAGTTCATCGTGGCCGGCGATGTAGAGCATCTGGTTCTGGGCGACTTTCTGCTCCGTGATGTCGACCAGCGTAACCAGGAAATGCGTCGAGTCGCCGGTGTGCACCGGGATTGGGGTCAGCGTTTGCTGCGCCACAAAGGTGCGGCCGTTTCTCGACCGCAGGGTAACTTCGGCGGGGATCGATTCGCCGGTCAGCCTCGCCTTGCCGAGGCACGATGTAATAGAGACGGTATTGCCGGGAGCCTCGAGATTGCTGGCCGGCTGCTGAACCAGTTCGGTGAGCGTGTAGCCGGTCAGATGCAAGTAGGCATTATTGGCCCAGTCAAACCGCCCATCGGAGTCCACCACAAACATAGCGCTGGGCGTGGCTTCGAGAACGGAGAGCTGGCGGATCAGGTGCCCGTCGCGCTCCAGATGTTCGCTGACATCGAGGTGGGTCACCAGCGCGCCGCCCGGGCGCTTGTTGCCCAGCGGACTGATCACGCACAGAAACCAGCGCATCTCCTGCGGCGAAGGGCAGCGATAGTACATCGAAAAGTGCGGTTCGCTGCCCAGCAGCACGCGCCGCAATCCTTCCGCCACGCGGGCCGCATCGAGGACCCCGCGTTTGGCAGATTGCTCGCAGATATCGAGGTAGTTCAGTTCGACGCCGCCCTTGCTCGACGAGAGTTGATTCTGCTCGGCAAAGCGCCGCCAAGCATCGTTCACTTCGATGATCTTGCCGTGGGCGTCGAGGACCGCCAACTCTGTCGGAACAGCGTTGAAGGTTGCCTGCCGCCATTCGGTGGTGCCGCGCAGACGGCTCTCGGAGCGCCGCAGGCGGCCGTTGATCTTGACGAGCGAGGTAACGTCGTGGAAGACAATCACTACGCCCGCATGCGCCTTGTGCCGGCCCTGGTAAGGGCGCAGACGAACCCGGTAGTGGCAGGAGTTGAGTTCCTGCCGGATCTCGGAGCTTTGGCCGGAGCTGATCACGGACTGAATCCGCGCGGCCAACTGCGCGGCAAAGCCGGCGTCGTTCGGAATGATCACCGGTCCGCCGAGTTGATCAACCGTGAGCCCCAGCAGCCGGCGGGCGTCTTCGTTCATGTGCCGGAGCAGTCCGCGCGAATCAGCCACCAGCAAGGGCGAGTCAATGCTGTTCTCGATGTTTTCGAGATCTTCAATCAAAAAGGCAAGTTCGAGCGACTTCTGCTCCAACTCCTCGTTTACGGTCAGCAGCTCTTCGTTGGTCGCCTGCAACTCCTCGTTCGAAGCATGCAACTCCTCGTTGGTCGCCTGCAGCTCTTCGTTGGAAGCCTGCATCTCCTCGTTGAGAGCCTGCAGCTCTTCGTTCGAAGTTTCGAGCTCCTCGACGGTTGCCTGCAGACTCTCGCGCGTGGCCTGCAGCTCCTGTTCAAGCTCCCGAACCTGACTCTCGCTGTCCGCGGCAGGTTCGTTTGTAACCTCCCGGGACTTGACGAGCGCGGGCAACTCCCGGAAGGCCACCACGAAATGGCGGCTCGCGCCCACCGGCCGCATGGGCACAACGGTGGTTTCCAGCCGGCCCAGTTTACCGGCGATCTCAAAAGGACGGCTGGTGGACCGCAGCGTGTTGCCGCTGCGCGCCGCCCGCTGCAGCAAAGGCCGCAGGGCCGCACCCACGGCCTTCGGCAGCATGTTCGGCAAGGCAAGCGTCACTTTGCCTTCCGGCACCGAGAGGTAACGATTGACGCCGCCGAAGGATTCGAGAATCCGGAAGGTCTCATCAATCAGCACGGCCCCGGGCGCGAAGTTATCGATGAGGATCTGCCGCAACTGGGCGCTGCCGGTGGCTTCAGCCGGGCCCGCCGCGGTGGCGACACGATCCGTTCCGCCCCAGTCGCGCGTGACCGGCAACCGCCGCTCCAACTCCGCCATGGGCCCGTTGACAAAGATCCGCCAGCGCCGGTCGACGATTTCAAACGCCTCCGATTGAATGTTTTCGCTGCGGCCCAGAAACAGCAGTCCGCCGGGGTTCAGCGCGTGGTGAAACTTCCGGATAACTTCTTCCTGCAGATGCGGCTGCAGGTAGATCAGAAGATTGCGGCAAGAAACCAGATCAATATTCAGAAAAAGCGGGTCCCGCAGCAGGTCGTGCCGCGCGAAGACGACCTTTTCGCGAATCCGCCGGTCCACCTGAAAGCCGTGCGCCGATTCGATGAAGTGCTGAGCGCTGAACTCCAGCGGTACTTCCTTCATCGAGGGAGCAGCATAAATCGCCTTGCGGCCAAACGCAATGGCGGCCTCGTCAAGGTCGGTGGCGAAGATCTGCACGCGACGATGCGGCAGGGCGTGCGTAAGCGCAATGGCCAGCGTATAGGCCTCTTCGCCCGTGGCGCAACCCGGCACCCAGACGCGGAACGGGTCGGGCACCATCTGCTTGTACCGCTCCTTGACCGCCGCCAGCAGGCTGTCAAAGGCCAGCGAGTCCCGGAAGAATGTGGTTACCGAGATCAGGCAGTTGTGCGCCAACTGCTGGATCTCTTCGTGGTTTTCGTCGAGATACCGGAGATAGGCGGCGTAGGAGGAGCAGCGCGTGTCCACCAGGCGCTGCTGAATCCGGCGCGTGATCGTGTTCGGCTTATAACCGCGGAAATCGATGTTGGTCGACAGATTGATCCGCTCAAGAATTTGATCGAATTCCGAACGGGTGTGGGGCGTGGGGCTCGCCATGGCCGTTTGGCCCCGCTGATTAAGATAGGAGCCGATCTGGTCGGCCAGCAGCACGGAATCGACGGTGGTCGCCGATAAAGCCGCCTGCGGCATCGACGAGTACTTGGCGGTCTTGGGATCCTGCACAATCACCGCGCCGCCCGCCGACTTCAACTGCCGGCAGCCCAGGCTGCCATCCGATCCGCTGCCCGACAGAATTACCGCCACCGAACGCGTGGGCACGTTGGCCGCCAGCGAGAACAACAGCGTGTCAATCGAAGGCTTCGGTCCGCGCTCCATCGTTGGCTGCAAGATGAAGCGATTCTGCTCGTATATGATGTTGCGTCCCGGCGGCGTTACGTAGATCACACCACCCAGCACCTCGGCGCGGTTGTCCACCTGTACCACAGGCAGCGTAGTCTCTCTCGCCAACAGGGTCGTCAGCAGACTGACGTGATGCGGCGACAGGTGTTGTGCTATTACGAAGCAGGTGTCCTGTATCGGCGGCAAACCGCGCAGCAACAGACGCAGCGCTTCTAATCCACCGGCAGAACTCCCAACCGCTACAATTTGAAATGGGGTAGTTGCAGACGACGTCGGGTCTGAACTGGAGGGAGCCATGACGGGCGCCTCCAGCGGTTCACCAACCAAGTTTACAGGTGTCAAACTAGGACTCACCGTATCTTAGGCTTAGAAAGCAAAATACGCAAGAGGAAGAAATTGTTTTGTCGCAAACCGGTTGACGCGGGGCACCCCCGGCCGCATCACCGCTTGCGGTACTGCTCATAGAGTCGGGTGTGGCGATTATCGAGACTGACCGGCTTGCCCAGTATCCACATCTGCCGGATCTGTGTCCGCGGCTCGAGCGGATCCCCATCGGTCAGGATCAGATCCGCGAATTTACCCGGGTCCAGCGAGCCCATCCGGTCCGCCAGGCCCCAGATCTCAGCCGCGCCCAGCGTCAGCGCCCGAATGGCCGCCTCGTGCGGCAACCCGTGCCCCACGGCGTTGGCCGCCTGGAAGGGCAGATTCCGGGGACGCTCGATGCCATAGCTGCCGAAGGCGAACGCAATGCCCGCCTTGGCCAACCGCGCGGGCAGATCGAGCGGGTCATCAATGCTCGCGTCCTCCTCGAGCGGTACCTGGTAGAGGTCCGGCAGAACCACGGGGATCTTCCTGCGGGCGATCTCTTCAAGGAACGGATCCACCTCGCGCACCCCGGCCAGCACGATCCGCACCTTCTCCCGCTCGGCAAAGGCCAGCGCATCGCGAATCGCCCGCTCCCGCGGCGCCAGCATGATCAGCGGCGTCTTGCCCGCCAGCACCGGCACCATGGCTTCCATCCGCAGATCCGGTTTGAAGCCCAACCCCGGATTGGCTTTCCGCGCCTGATACGCCCGGGCCTGCTCAAAGAACAGCCGGACCTGCTGCATCTGCTCTTCATAGCGGCGGCGCACCTCGGTGTACGGCCGACGCCCCACTCCGAAGGCGCGGCCCGTGACGGTCGTCTCCTGCGATGGCAGCCGCATCTGCATCGCCGCCGTAGGAGCTACGGTCATCTCCTCCCAGGTCCAGCCGTCCAGATGCATCATCGCTGCCTGCCCGCCGATAACCCCCCCCGCCGGCACCACCAGGCTGGCCGTAATCCCGCCCGCCCGGCTCACCGGAATATGCTCGCTACCCGGGTTGACGGCAATCATCGTACGCAGCTGCGGATTGAAATCGCCCAGCTCTTCAATATCCTGCGTCTCCCGCACCGAGCCGATTTCACTCAGCCCCAGCACACTGGCCGAATCGATCATCCCCGGGTAGACGTGCAGCCCCTTGGCGTCGATGATCTTATGTCCCTTCGGAATGGGGAACTTCGCGCCTAAACCGGCAATGCGGTCTCCCGTCACCACCAGCACCGCATTCGGTACCTCCGCCGCGCTGATCGGGTGGACGGTAACGCCCCGCAGGGCGAAGTTTTCTGCATAAGTCAGGGTAGCGGTGGCCAAGGCCGCCGCCAGGAAAAGTCGAGTCATCAACGGGCCCCCTTCTTCTGCGCCGGAGGCGGCGCGGGCTTCAACTTTTCAAGCAATGCCTGCCGGCGCGCGGCGCGTTCGGCCCGGTCCCGGACGTCCTGTTCGCGGTCAAAGAATATCTCGCCGTCGATGAAGACCTTTTGCACTTTGGCGTAGAGCGAGAGCGGATGCTTGTCGGTGAGCACGAGGTCGGCGTCCTTACCGACTTCGAGCGAACCAACGCGATCGTCAATCATCAGCTGCCGCGCCGGATTGATCGTAATCAGCGACAGCGCCTCGTCGTCGGTCAACTGGCCATACCGCAGCGTCTTGGCGGCGTCCTGCAGCAGATGCCGCTGCTGCGTCACCGGCGCATCGGTATTGAGCGAGGTCAGCACGCCCGCCCGCAGGCAGAGCGCCGCGTTGTAGGGGATCGCATCGTAGGCTTCAATCTTGTAACTCCACGAGTCGGCGAAAGTGGAAACCCCGGCGCCGTGTTTGGCGATCTCCTTGGCCACCTTGTAGGCTTCGAGCCCGTGCTGCAGCGTGCGGATCCGGAAACCGAACTCTTCGGCCGCCCGCAGCAGCATCAGAATCTCATCGGCCCGGTAGCAGTGCGCGTGCACGAGGCGTTTGCCTTCGAGCACCTCGACCAGCGGATCGAGCTTCCAGTCCCGCCGCGGCGGCAGCACGCGCTCCCCCTTGGCCACCCGCGTCTGATATTCATCCCGTTGCCGCTGATAGGCCCGCGCATCGTTGAACGCCTCGCGGACGACGTCTTCAACCCCCATCCGCGTGGCCGGGTAGCGCAGCGCGACCCCAACGTTAGCGCCGCTGCCTGAGCGCTTCACGTTCTCGCCCAGGGCGAACTTGATGCCGGGCCTCGCCCCGGCAAACACCATCTGCGCCGCCGTCTTGCCCCAGCGCATCTTGACGACACTGCACTGGCCGCCGATCGTGTTCGCCGACCCGTGCAGAACGTTCGACGTGGTCACCCCGGCGGCCAGGCCCCGGTAGATCTGCACATCGTCCGGCGCCAGGACGTCTTCAATCCGCACCATCGAGGAGACGGAGATCGTGCCTTCGTTGATCGCATCGGCGCCCACGTGCGCATGGCAATCGACAATGCCCGGCATCAGATAACCGCCCCCGGCATCAATCGTTGCCGCATCCGCCGGCGTCAACACCTCGGTGCCCAGCGCGGCAATCCGGCCGTCGCGAATCAGCAGCGAGCCGTCCACCCGGCCTTTGGTCACGGTCAGGATCTTCGCGTTCTTAATCAGAATCGCCCCCGGCGCCGCGGCAGGCAACGGCGCCAGGGCCAGGGAGGAGAGAAACAGTCGGCGGTTCATCGGTTGGTCTCCGGGGCGGCTTCAGGCGCCGGTTCGTATTTCACACCGTCGATGACGGTAAACTTCAGCTTGGCTCGGTCATCGAAAAGGTCGCCGGCGATCACGGTCAAATTGGCAATCTTGCCCGGTTCGAGCGAACCCAGGCGATCATCGAGCCCGAAGATTTGCGCCGGGTAGAGCGTTAGCGCCTTCAAGGCTTCGTCTTTGGAAAGACCGGCGTCCACTGCCTTCTTGATCGCCTTGCGCAGATCCGCTGCCCGCTCCACACCCCCGGAGTAGAACGCAAACTTTACCCCGGCCCTGGCCAGTGCAGCCGGTCCGGTCGGCGCCAGATCCCGCGTTTCGAGCACCCGCAACGAGTCTTTGAGGAAGGGATCGGCATCACGCTCCGCCTCCGGCCAGCGGAGGTTGATTAGCATCGGCACCTTGGCGGCCGCCAGGAGCGGTGCGCCGCGGAAGGCCTCGGCGCCGCCGTAGAGCACCAGCGGCTGTTTCAACTCTTGCCCAAACCGGATCATCCGGTCGATCTCCGCCAGGCGGCCGGCCGGCAGCAACAGACGCGGCGAGGCGATCACCCCATCGAGCGCCCGGTCATACGGCGGCCGCGGCAACCCGCGCGGATCTTTGGCATATAGCGCCTGGCTGGCCCGGTAGTGATCGACATCGGTGTAAATCTGCCGGACATAAGCGATGATTCCCATCAACGAACCCGGAAAGCCGCCGCCGAAGCCCCGCACCGGAAAGGTGATCATCTGCCCGACGCCATCGGCAATCACCATGTGCCGGCTGCGGGTGCCCGCCAGGTTATAGGCGCTCCCCTGGCCGGAGAACACGTTGCCGCCGGGAAAGCCGATCGCTGTCGTGTAACCCGCGTTTCGGGCCGCGGTCAGCGTGGCTGACCGGGCGTCCAGCAGGTCAGCCGCGCGCACCCAACTGCTGTTGGAAGGCCGCTCCTCGGGTCCCCCGTCCTCGAGCGTCTGGATGCGCCGTTCGAGCACCGCCGGCGTTGCCGGTGACGGCGCCGCGTTCGTCCCGGTCGCCGGCCGCGCCGCAGCCGCCGGCAGTCCCCATGCGCTGAGCGCGTCAATCAGGCCAGGATAGACCTGAAGACCCGCGCCATCGACCACGAAGGCCTCGGGCGGAATCACGGCATTCGGCCCGATCGCCTCAATCAGCCCGTTGCGCACGATCAAATTGCCGTTCCGCACGGCCGGGCCGCTGGCGGGATGGATATGCGTTCCCCGAATCGCCAGCACCCCGGCGCCAGGGGGTTGTGCCACGGCCACGAAGGCCAGCAGGAGAATCGACCCCAAGAGTTGTCTCATTCCCTGACAGCATAACAACGCCCACGGGCGGCCCTGGCTTCGTTTCGCGAAATGATTGCGCGCGCCTACGGCGCGCACGCGGTGAGCCAATCCCGGGTGAGATCGCGTTCCTTCAAATGGGCAAGCGCCAGCGCGCGGTAGTGCACCTCGGCGCCGCAGGCGGCCGCCGACCGGCGGAGCAGCGAATAGCTCTCCCGGTCCGGATGGCCACGAAAAACTCCCCAGGCGATCTCCAACGCCTCTTCCCGCGGAACCCGCTCCATGCACAGGACGGCGAGGTCGAGCAGGGCGAGGTCCGGCAACGCAGCCCGGAGCGCCCGCTCCAAACCCGCCCGCGCCATCGTCAGCGCGGCGTCCTCGTCGTTGGCCCGCAGAAAGCTCTTCGCCGCCTGCAGGTACTCGGCGGCGGACTCCGCCACGGCGGCCAGAATCCGGGCGGTTTCCGTGGCTCTGCCGACAGGATCCTCCTGTGCCCGCGCCCAGCCCAGCATCTGTCCGACGGTCTGTTCGCGGCGGTGCCACAACATCCGGGACCTGCTCTCGACGGCTTGCCAATGGGGCTCCATCGCTCTCCGGTAGTGCGCCAGACCCTCCTCTCCCAGCACATCCTGATACTCATACGCCGCCTCGCGAAACAGGCCCGACAGCGCTCCTCTCTGCCCGATCTCCACCAAAGCAGCCGCAAGTTCCTCCTTATCGGGCCGCCATTCCGTCGCCGCCCGCAGATGCAGCGCCGACAAATCTGCCATCCGCGGTTCCAATTTATCTTTTGCGCCCCGATTGGTCAAAATGAAGTCGTTCACGACAAGCAGCGCCTCGCCAACCACCGTCAGAACCACGGCCATGCGACCGGCGGCAAACTCGGCCTCCAAGGCGTCAACCAAATTGGCCAGGTACTGCGCCGCCTCGCTGGCCCGCTTACGCACGTTGCGGTTCCGCATGCGCAGCAGTCGGCCGAGTATGGACCGGTAACGCGCAAGCGCCGACTCCTCGGGACCGTGACGCGCCGCGAACAGCTCGAGCCGCTTGCCAAACTCCGGCATCGCCCGTGCGCTGGCCGCCAGCCAGGCGTGCAACTCGCCTGCCGGGACCTGGGCGAGAAGCTGGACGAGAGGCGGCGACGCTTGCTTTGCCATCAGGCGAACAAGCTCCGCAGCTGCACCAGATCCTTCCGCATCGCGGCAAACACCTGCCGGGGCTCCATCGTGATGCGGGTCAGCCCCTTATCCGCCC
This sequence comes from Bryobacteraceae bacterium CoA2 C42, assembly GCA_019931245.1. Lineage (GTDB taxonomy): Bacteria > Acidobacteriota > Terriglobia > Bryobacterales > Bryobacteraceae. The sequence goes on along the minus strand of JAINDL010000011.1, from coordinate 48,232 downwards.
CGCCGAGGTCATATTCGAAATGCACCTGCAGCGGCCCACTAAACGCCGCCGCCCGCAGCATCGGGACAAACTGATCAAAGCGCACCATGCCTTCACCCACCGGACACCACGCCACGCGCCAGCCCCGCGGGCCACGCTCCCATCGGAAGTCCTTGAGCGCGATGCCCCGCGACAGCGGCAGCGCCAGGCGCGCGCTATGCACCCAGCCGCCGAGCCCTCCTTCAATGGTGGCGTGGGCGATGTCGTAGTTAAAGCTCACCTCCTCCGGCTTCTCGTCCTTGAGCAGCAGCCACAAGTCCCACATCGAGGCGCCCACCTGATTCAGGCCCGAGTGCGTATGATACATCGCCGTCAGCCCCAGTTCGCGGTTCAGAGCCGCCAGCTCCTTTACCTGCGGCGCCAACTCGCGCAGCTGCGCCTCCGGCGCCGGGCCCGGATCGCGGTAGCGGAATCCGCCCCAGCGGTAATGGCGAATCCCCAGCTTGGCCGCCGTGCGCAACACCGTCTCGGCGTACGGACTGCCCGGATGAACCACATCGGAGGTGATCATCGTCAACGGAAGTCCGGCCCGTTCGATCGTCTCCTTCGCCTTGGGCAGGTCTTCGGCCGCACGCTCCGGCGCAACGTGTCCCCCCTTGCGCACCGTCAGGTCGACGCCGTCAAAGCCGATCTCCCGGGCCTGGGCGGCCATTTCAGACCAGCCCAAAAACTGCAGATGTTTCGAGAAAACGCAAAAGCGGACCGGCGGGGCGGCGGCCAGGGGCGCGGCCGCGCCGGCGGCCAGAAAATGGCGGCGGCTGACAGGCATCACAGCTCCCTACTCTATCCCAGTTCCGGCCGCGGCCCGGGATGCTATAGTCAGCCTTGCTATGTCTGAAGCCGGTCTCCGTTTTGCCTGCCAGCCCGGGTGCATCCGCTGCTGCGATACCCGCGGATTTGTATACCTGACCGAGCAGGACCTCGCGCGGGCCGCCGCACACCTCAACCTTACCCCGGAAGACTTCGAAGCCCGCTACATCTACCGCACCCGTCGCCTGCTTCGCCTGCGCAAACCATCCGGCCGTCAGTGCCACTTTCTCGAAGCGGGAGGCTGCCGCATCCACCCCGCCAAGCCTACCCAGTGCCGCCTCTTCCCGTTCTGGCCCGAACTGGTCGCCGACCGGACTTTATGGCACGATACCGGTCGCCGCTGCCCCGGCATCGGACAAGGCGCGCTGGTTCAAATTGGAACGGCCATCGAGATGGCGTCAGAAATGGAACACGCCTACCCGTCATTTTATGGTCAATGATGACCAGGTTTTGGCGCCCATCCGTTGAGGCGGTGGCGGTTCGCGCCAATGGCATCCAACGTGCAGTACAGGGAGTGCCATGCTAGATCGGATTGCCGCCTCGAAAGAACACTATCTGAACCTGTTAAGCGCCCGCCAAAAGCTGGTGGCCTCCAACATTGCCAACGCCGATACGCCCGGCTACCGGACCAAAGATATCGACTTCCAGCGCGAGTTTCTGACGTTGACCCACGGCGCCGCCCCCAACGTTCGCGAGGTGGAAGGGCTGCCGGCCGGAAACGACGGGAACAACGTGAACATCGATCAGCAGGCCCGGCTGCTGGCCGAAAACGCAATTCGCTTCCAGTTTGCCTCGATGTCGATCAAGGGTGAGTTCAAGGACATCAAGCTGGCCCTGCAGGAGGGTAGAAACGGATGAGCCTCTTCAATTTACTTTCCGTCAGCGCCTCGGGTATGGCCGCGCAGCGGCGCCGGGCGGAGGTACTCGTCGAAAACCTCGCGAACTCGGAAACCACGCGCACCCCCGAAGGTGGCCCCTACCGGCGCAAGGATGTCATTTTTGAATCGGCCCCCGCCGAGGGACCCTTCTCCGCGGTCTTCGCCGCCCAACTCCGGGGAACACCCGGTAACGGCCAGACCATGGAAGGCGTGCGGATCGCCGAAATCGTCCGGGACCAGCGGGAACCGGAAAAACGTTACCAGCCAGGTCATCCGGATGCGGATAAGGAGGGTTACGTCAGCTATCCCCACCTGAATCCGGCCGAAGAGATGGTGGACCTGATGAGCGCCAGCCGGGGCTATCAGAGCAACGTCGCCGCCATGGCCGCGGCGAAAGAAATGATCCAAAAGACGCTCGACATCATGCGGGGTTAGGGGCGGAGTTAGAGAAAAATGCTTGACAAAATTTCCATGCTTGGCCTCAAAGGGGTGGCGCCCATCGTGCCGCCAGCCCCGGTCGGAGAGGCGGAAAAATCGTCCGGCGATGTCTTTCAATCGGTGCTGACAGACGCCATCAACCGGGTGGAACAGTTCCAACTCGGCTCCCAGCAGTCCACCGATCGCTTTCTTCGGGGCGAAGAGGAGGAACTCCACCAGGTGGTTCTGGCCAGCCAGCGCGCTGATGTAGCGTTTGAAATGTTCCTCGGCGTGAGAAATAAAGTGGTCTCCGCCTACCAGGAAATCATGCGCATGCAGCTTTGATGGTGGCGGTGTAAAGCGGAATGAGCGCATATCTTGAACAGCTCAGAGAACTCTGGCAGCGCCTGTCCACCCGGCAACGCGCGGTCATCGGTTTCGTCGCCGTGCTGATCATTGCGGCTTTCTTTGTCATCTCGCGCGAGCAGAGAGAGCAGAGTTTCAAGCCGTTGTTCCAAAACGTCGCCGGCGAAGACGCCGCTCCGGTCGTCAACCGGCTGCGCGAAATGGGAGTCGAGTTTCGTTTAGCCGATAACGGGACGACGATCAAAGTTCCGGCGGACCGGCTCGATGAACTGCGCATTCAAATGGCCAGCGCCGGTCTGCCCAAAAGTGGCCGCATTGGCTTCGAACTGTTTGATAACGCAAACTTTGGCGCGAGCGAGTTCTCCGAACAGGTGAACTTCCATCGCGCTATCGAAGGCGAGTTGGAGCGCTCGGTAATGTCGCTGAGCGAGGTCGAACAGGCACGCGTGCACATCACCTTCGCCAAGAACAGCATCTTTCTGGAGCGGCGAGAATCCGCCAAGGCGAGCGTGATGATCAAACTGCGCCCGGGCGCAAAGCTCTCGCCCCAGAACATTCAAGCCGTCACCCATCTGACCGCCAGCGCGGTAGAAGGGCTTTCTCCCGATCAGGTCTCCGTTCTCGACGTGCGCGGTAATCTTCTGAACCGCCCTAAGAAAGAGGATCCCAACAGAGCCGAACCCTCCGAAGCGATCCTCGCCTATCGGACCAACCTTGAAAAAGACCTCCTCGGCAAGATCCAGGATACCCTTGAGCCGCTGCTCGGTCCTAACCGGTTCCGGGCCGCCGTCTCGCTCGACTGCGATCTGGCGAGCGGGGACCAAAGCGAGGAGACCTACGATCCGACCCGTTCCGTGATGGTCACGGCGCAGCGCTCCGAAGACGGTTCCGGTATCCCGGGGCCGAGCGGAATTCCGGGTACCCCGTCAAACCTGCCCCGGCCCACCTCCCGGCCGGGGACGGCGGGCACCGCTGCCGCATACCGCAAGTCCGAAAACACTACCTTTCAAACCAGCCGGGTCGTCCGCCGGATTCAATTCCCCCAAGGCCAGATCAAGCGGCTCTCCGTCTCTGTGCTTCTCGACCATGTGGTGCGCCAGGAGGGACAGAAACGCATCGTCGAAGCTCCCTCGCCCGAGCGGGTCAAGTCGATCCGCGATGTCGTGGCGGCTGTCGTCGGATTTCAAGAGGACCGGGGCGATCTTTTGACCGTTGAAGCGCTTCCCTTCGTTGCAAGCCTCGATCCTGTCGAGACCATGACGCCGACTGCGCCCAAACCGCGCGTCACCCTGCCGCTGTTCATTCCCGACTGGCTGCGCATACCGCTCGAGGGCCACGCGCAATGGCTCGTTGAGCAGCGCTGGCTACCCGCGCTGATCGTCGCAATCGTCCTCGTCGTGCTCGCGCTTCCCTTCGTCCTGCTCCGTTGGGTGCTGCGCAGCGTGAAAACGTATCGCTTGCGCCAGGCCGAAAGGCGGGCCCTCGAGAAAGCGCAGGCCGAAGCGCCGCCGTCCGTTGCGGCCCCCGCCATCGACGGCGGGCAATCGGCTGAACTCCCGGCGCCCGGCCCGAGGGATGCAATCGAATATCCGCCTCTCGACACCGTAGACGCCAAAGGTGAGTTGCGGCGCTTGCGCGAACAGCTCTCCAAGGATGCTCAAGAGCGCGACCGCATCACCCTCGAGGCCATCCAGGCGCTCCGGCCCGGCGAGGTCCAGATCAGCCGCATGGACGTCCTGCAGAAGTTCATTGCCGAGCAGGTCGAAAAGGAGCCCGAAAGAATGGCGCATATCGTCCGTGCCTGGCTGCGGGAGGTTGAGTAAATGAAAGGAAGTTGCCATGGCACAAACTGATCCGGCCACCGAAGCGGCCCGGGCAAAATTTACCGGGATGCGCAAGGCCGCCATGCTGATGGTGATCCTCGGCGAAGAGGTGAGCGCAAAGCTCATGAAGGGTCTGGACGAAGAGGAGGTCCACTTCATCGGCCGCGAAATTGCGCGCATCCCCCACATGAACTCCGAAACCGCCGAACTGATCCTCGAAGAGTACTATCAGATGACGATCGCGCACGAATACGTTCTTAAGGGTGGCGTCGATTACGCCAAAAAGATCCTGATGAACGCCTTCGCACCGGATCATGCGCAGTTCCTCCTTGCCCGTTTGATGAAGACGATCGGCGTCGACTCGGCCAACTTCGACGCACTGCAGAAGGCCGATCCCCAGCAGTTGGCCAAGTTCATTCACAGCGAACATCCCCAAACGGTCGCTCTCATCCTCTCCCACCTGAACCCCTCGCAGGCGGCCGCCCTGCTCAACTCGCTGCCGTCCGAACTCCGCGCCGACGTCGCGCTGCGCATGGCCAATCTCGACCAGATCTCGCCCGATATCATCTCCCGCATTGCGGCCATCATCGGCCAAAAACTCAAAAACCTCGGCGAACTCAGCCGCGAGTCCTACGGCGGCGTACGCGCCGTAGCCGAAATGTTCAATCGCCTCGACGCTGCCTCCAGCAAGGAGATCCTCGAAAAAATCGAAGGCGAAGACCCGGCGCTCGTCGAAACCGTTCGTCACCTGATGTTCGTCTTCGAGGACCTGCTTACCGTCGATCAGGGTGCGATCAAAGAAATTTTGTCGCGGGTCGACCGGAAGCTGCTCACCGTCGCTCTCAAAGGCGCCAGCGAACAACTCCGCAATCACTTCCTCGATTGCATGTCACAGAGAGGCTCCGAGATGATGCGGGAGGACATGAGTTCGCTCGGACCCGTCAAAATCAAGGATGTCGAGGCCGCCCAGCAGCAGGTCATCGCCGTGGTCCGGCAATTGGAGAACGAAGGCGTGATCAACATGAAGGGTGGAGGAGGCGGCGAACAATATGTCGTCTAAGATCCTCCGAGGCGCCGAGCAGCCGGTGACCGAGGACTGGCTCGTCGTACCGGACCGTGCGTCCGCTTTTGAAATTTCCCACGGCGATGCCAAAGGCCGCGAGGACCGCGGCCAGGACGAGTTGATCCAGCAGCAGATCCGCCAGATCAGCCAGCTCGAAAAGAAGGCGGCCAATCTCGAAGCCGAACTGTCCATGCGGGTCGACCAGGCCCGGCAGATGGGCTTTCGCGAGGGAGAGTCCGCCGGCCACCAGAAAGCGCACGCCGCCCTCGAGGCCGCTCTGCAGCGCCTCGCCCGCGCGGCGGCCGATCTTGCCGCCTACCGCCCCTCCTACCGGCGGGAAAGCGAACAGGAGATGGTCCGCCTCAGTCTGTCGATCGCCCGCAAGGTACTGAAACGGGAGTTGACCGTCGACCCCAGCGCCCTCCACGGCATCGTCAAGGCCGCCCTCGAAACCCTCAACACGAGCGAAGTCTACCGGATTCGCCTCGCGCCCCCCGATGCGGTGGCCCTTGAACGCCAGATTCTGGCCATGGGCCTGCCGCAGACGGTGGAGGTGATCGCCGATCCCGCCCTCGAGCGCGGCGCCGTACACTTCGATACCGCCCGCGGTCTGCTGGACGCCAGCATCCAGACGCAGCTGAACGAAATTGAACAGGGCTTCACCGATTTGGCCGATGCCCGCTGAAAACCATGAACAACCGCGACCGCTTCGACGCCTCCGTCTACCTCCGCCAACTGTCCCGGATCAATCCCTACGTCTCCTGCGGCAAAGTCTGCCAGCAGATCGGCCTTCTCGTCGAATCAGAGGGCCCCGCCGCCGGACTCGGGGATTTCTGCGAAATCCGGGCCGCCAACGGCCGGGCCATTCGCACCCAGGTCATCGGTTTCCGCCAGGGAAAACTCCTCTCCATGCCCCTTGAGGAGACCGATGGCCTCCAGATGGGCGACCGCATCGTCGCCCGCAGTGAAGCCGCGCGCGTCCAAGTCGGCCCGGCACTGCTGGGCCGGGTTCTCGACGGCTTCGGCCGTCCCATCGACGGTGGCCCTGCCATCGATCCCGCCGCTCTCTATCCGCTCTACACGGCCCCGCCCGGTCCCCTCGCCCGGCCCCACATCTCCGAGCCGCTCATCACCGGCATCCGAGCCATCGACGGCATGCTCCCCTGCGGCAAAGGCCAGAGAATCGGCCTGTTCGGCGGCAGCGGCGTCGGCAAAAGCACGCTGCTCGGCTGTATGTCGAAACACAACTTCGCCGATGTCAGCGTCATCGCCCTGATCGGCGAGCGCAACCGCGAGGTCCGCGGCTTCCTCGAACACGAACTCGGCCCGGAGGGCCTGGCCCGCTCCGTCGTCGTCGTCGCCACCTCGGACCAACCCGCCCCGCTCCGCCTCCGCGCCGCCTTCGTCGCCCTCGCCATCGCCGAGTACTTCCGCGACCAGAGCAAAGCCGTCCTCCTCGTCATGGACTCGGTCACCCGCCTCGCCATGGCCCAGCGCGAAATCGGACTCGCCGCCGGCGAACCGCCCAGCCAGAAGGGCTACCCGCCCTCAGTCTTCAACCTCCTCCCCAAGATCTTCGAACGCGCCGGCAACTTTGAAGGCGGCTCCATCACCGGCTTCTTCACCGTCCTTGTCGAAGGAGACGACTTCAACGAACCCATCTGCGACGCCACGCGCGGCATCCTCGACGGCCACATCATCCTCTCGCGCGACCTCGGGGCCGCCGGTCATTACCCGGCCATTGACATCCTCCAATCCGTCAGCCGCCTCTCGTCGCAGATCGCCACCCCCCAGCAAAAAGACGCCATGCGCAAGGTCCGCGAATCCATGGCCGCTTACCGCCGCGCTGAAGACCTCATCAACCTCGGCGCCTACGCCGCCGGCAGCAACCCGCTGCTTGACGCCGCCATCCGCACCCGCGGCTCCCTCGAACGATTCCTCAAGCAAGCCCCTGAAGAGAAAATCAATCGCCAAGGCACCCTCGAGATACTGACCGCGCTGGCCGCCGAACTCGGATAATCTCCCGTGAAACGCTACCAATTCACTCTTGACGGGGTTCTTCGACTCCGCATCCAGCAAACCGAATCCGCCGAAGCCGAACTGGCCGCGCTCTACCGGGAACTCGAGAATCTGCAAGCGCAAACGGAGGCGCTCCGGAACGAGCTCGAACGCAGTCAGGCCGAAGTGCTCCATTCCGGCGGCCCGCTGACGGGCGAGGACCTCGTCCGGTTGGAAGGCTACCGCCGCTGGGTGACCAGCCAGCAACGCCGTCAGGCCCAGTCCACCGCCGACTGTATCTCCCGGATCCAGGAACAGAACCGGCGCGTCCTCGATGCCAAACGAAATCAACAACTTCTGGAAAAACTCCGCGACCGCGGTCGCCAGCGCTGGGAAAGCGAGGCCGCTCGCGAGGAGCAGGCCCTCGCCGAAGAGGCCTACCTCAGCCAGTGGGCCCAGAACATGGAAACCCGTTAACCTATGCCACACTGAAAGTCTATCCTTCCCACTGTCCCGACCATGAGAAAACTGCTTGCGCTCAATCGAGGCGAAATCGCCATCCGCATCCTCCGCGCCGCCAATGAACTGGGCCTCCGCACCGTCGCCGTCTACTCTCAGGAAGACCGTCTCAGCCTCCATCGCTTCAAGGCCGACGAAGCCTATCTGATCGGCGAAGGCAAAGGTCCCGTGCAAGCCTACCTCGACGTCGACGGCATCTGCGCCCTTGCCGCCGAAAAAGGCGTCGACGCCATTCACCCCGGCTACGGTTTCTTGAGCGAAAACCCCGCCCTGCCCCGCGCCTGCGAGAAGCACGGTATCACCTTCATCGGACCCAGCGCCGAAATCCTCGAAATGCTCGGCGACAAGACCGCCGCCCGCACCCTGGCCGAAAAAGCCGGCGTCCGCGTCGTCCCCGGCACCCCCAAGCCCATCCGCGACCCCCAAAAAGCCGTCGCCGCTGCCGAAAAAATCGGTTTTCCCGTCATCGTAAAAGCCGCCTTCGGCGGTGGCGGCCGCGGCATGCGCGTCGTAGATACCGCCGCCGACCTGCCCGCTAAACTCGCCGAAGCCCAAGCCGAAGCCGGCGCCGCCTTCGGCAACGACGCCGTCTTCATCGAACGCTACATCCGCCGCCCCCGCCACGTCGAAGTCCAGATCCTCGCCGACAAGCACGGCGAGGTCATGCACCTGTACGAACGCGACTGCTCCGTGCAGCGCCGCCACCAGAAGGTCGTCGAAGTCGCGCCCGCCATCGGTCTCGACCCGCGCATCCGCGCCGAACTCGCCGACGCCGCCGTCCGCCTGGCGCGCACCGCTGGCTATTACAACGCCGGCACCGTCGAGTTCCTCGTCGATACCGACACCGGCGAGTGGTTCTTCATCGAAGTCAACCCCCGCGTGCAGGTCGAACACACCGTCACCGAGATGATCACTGGCATCGACATCGTCCGGTCCCAAATCCAGATCGCCCAGGGCTGCGCCCTCCACGGCCCCGAAATGGACCTCCCGCCCCAAAACCAGGTCCCGCTCCACGGCACCGCCCTCCAGTGCCGCGTCACCACCGAAGACCCCGCCAACGGCTTCGTCCCCGACTACGGTAAGATCCAGACCTACCGCTCCCCGGCCGGCTTCGGCATCCGTCTCGATGGCGCCAGCGCCTACGGCGGCGCCGTCATCACCCCGTTCTACGATTCGCTACTCGTTAAAGTCACCGCCTGGGGCCGCACCTTTCCGGAAGCCTGCGCCCGCATGGACCGCGCTCTGCGCGAGTTCCGCATCCGCGGCGTCAAAACCAACGTCCCGTTCCTTGAAAACGTCATCAATCATCCGGACTTCCAGGCCGGCCAGATCAACACCTCCTTCCTCGCCAACACCCCCGCGCTCCTCCAGTTCGCCAAGCGCCGGGACCGCGCCACCCGCCTGCTTACCTACCTCGGCGAGGTCACCGTCAACGGCAACGCCGAAGTCAAAGGCAAACCTATCCCCACGGAATGCCGCCCCGCCCCGCTCCCGCCCCACAATCCCCTGCCCCCGCCGCCCGGCACCCGCCAACTGCTCGACGAACTCGGACCCGCTAAGTTCGCCGCCTGGATGCGCAAACAAAAGCGCCTCCTGCTGACCGACACCACCTTCCGCGACGCTCACCAGTCCCTTCTCGCCACCCGCGTCCGCACCTACGACCTGCTCGCCATCGCCAATACCGTCGCGCACGAACTGCCCGATCTGTTTTCGCTCGAAATGTGGGGCGGCGCCACCTTCGACGTCTCCATGCGCTTCCTGCTCGAAGACCCCTGGCAGCGCCTCCGCCTCCTGCGCGCCGCAATCCCCAACATCTGCTTCCAGATGCTCCTGCGCGCCTCGAACGCCGTCGGCTACACCGCCTATCCCGATAACGTCGTCCGCGAGTTCATCGCCGGCGCCGCCGAAAACGGCATCGATATCTTCCGCGTCTTCGATTCGCTCAACTGGCTCCCCAACATGCAGGTGCCCATCGAAGCCGTCCGCCAGACCAACCGCCTGTGCGAGGCGGCCATCTGTTACACCGGTGACATCCTCGACCCGAAGCGCGATAAGTACCCGTTGACTTACTATGTCAACATGGCCAAGGAACTCGAGAAGATGGGCGCCCATATCCTCGGCATCAAGGATATGGCCGGCCTCGCTAAACCCTACGCCGCCCAGAAACTCGTCAAGGCTCTCCGGGACGAAGTCGGCCTCCCCGTGCACTTCCACACGCACGATACCAGTGGCATCAACGCCTCCTCCATCCTCAAGGCCGCCGATGCCGGCGCCGACGCCGTCGATGCCGCGCTCGCCGCGATGTCCGGCACCACCTCCCAGCCCAATCTGAACTCGCTCGTCGCCGCCCTCGCTCACACCCCCCGCTCGACCGGACTCAACCTCGACGCCCTCAATCGCTGTTCCGATTACTGGGAAACCGTCCGCACTTACTATCTCCCCTTCGATAGCGGCCTTCGCGCCGGCACCGCCGAGGTCTATCTCCATGAAATGCCCGGCGGCCAGTTTACGAACCTCAAGGAACAGGCCGAAAGCATGGGCCTTGGACCGAAATGGCCGCAAATCGCCCGTGCCTACGCCGAAGTGAACATGGCCTTCGGCGATATCGTCAAAGTAACTCCGTCCTCGAAGGTCGTCGGCGATATGGCCATCTTCCTCGTCAGCCACGGACTTACGATGTCAGAGATTGAAAATCTCGGCCCCAACCACACCATGACCCTGCCCAACTCGGTCATCGACATGTTTGAGGGCTCACTCGGCGAGCCCCCCGGCGGCTGGCCGAAAAAGCTCACGAGCGTCATCCTCAAAGGCGGCAAACCGCGCAAGGGCCGCCCCGGCGCGCTGCTACCCGCCGTCGACCTCAAAGAAACCGAAACCGCCCTCGAAAAAAAGATCGGCCGGAAGCCCACCCGCACCGACGTTCTCAGCTACCTCATGTATCCGGACGTCTTCACTAAGTTCGCCCGGGCCCACCAGCAGTATGGCGACCTCGAAGCTTTGCCCACCCCCCAGTTCTTCTACGGCATGAAGCGCGGCGAAGAGATCACCGTCGAAATCGAACCCGGCAAGCTCCTGATCATCAAGTTCCAGACCATGTCGGAGCCCCACCCCGACGGCACCCGCACCGTCTTCTTCGACCTCAATGGCCAACCCCGCGAAGTCGTCGTCCGCGATCGCAGCCTCCAGGCCACCGTCGCCGCCCGGCCCCAGGCTGACCCCCTCCAAGCCGGCCACGTCGGCGCCCCGATTCCAGGCGCCATCTCCTCGGTAGCCGTCGAAGAGGGCCAGACCATCGCCAAAGGAGACCGCCTGCTCGTCCTCGAAGCCATGAAGATGCAGAGCACCGTCTACGCCCCCATCGCCGGCAAGATCACCAAAAAACTGGTCCAGCCCGGTCAGCAGGTCGACGCCAAAGATCTCCTGATCGTTATCGGGTAACCCATGGTCCGCTCGTACGCCCTCGCCCGCCGCCTCGCCCTCAGCGGTATGGCGGTGAGCGGCGTGCTGGCGGTCATGAAAATCGTCGTCGGCACCCGCGCCCTCTCGACCGCCGTAGTCGCCGATGGCTTTGAATCGGCGGCCGACGTCATCAGCAGCGGCCTCGTCTGGCTGGGCCTCACCATCGCCGCCCGCCCCGCCGACGAGAACCATCCCTACGGCCACGGCCGCTTTGAAATTCTCACCGGCCTGATGATGGGCACCATCCTCGCCGCCACCGGCGCCGCCATCTGCTGGAGTAGCTGGCTCCGCATCGGTACCGCCGAAGCCCCGCCCCAGACCTACGCCCTCTGGGCCCTCGTCTTCTCGATCGCCGCCAAAGCCGCCTCCGCCGCCCTCAAAATTCACTACGCCAAGCGCGTCCACAGCGCCGCTCTCCTCGCCGACGGCCAGAACGACTTCGTCGATATCCTGTCCGGCGCCGTCGCGCTCGCCGCCGTCAGCCTCAACCTCTCCGACCCCGTCCGCTTCGCCGAAGCCGACCACCTCGGCGGCGTCGCCGTCGGCCTCATCGTCAGCTACCTCGGCACCCGCGTCATCCGCGAAACCGCCCTGCAGCTGATGGACACCATGCCCGAGGACGCCAAGCTCCAGGCCATCCGCGCCGTCGCCCGCTCCGTGCCCGGCGCCCTCGACGTCGAAAAATGCTACGCCCGCAAAACCGGCCTCCAGTATCACGTCGATCTCCACCTCCACGTCGACCCCGACCTCACCGTCCGCCAGTCCCACATCATCGCCGGCAGCGTCAAAACCGCCATCAAGCAGCAGCTGCCCTGGGTGCAGAACGTCCTCGTCCACGTCGAACCGGCCGATGCTGGCTAGCCCCGCCAACCGTTACACTGGGAACCAATGATCTCTGTTGACATGGAACTGCAACCGGCGGCCCTGAGCCCCGGCCTCAACTCGCTGTGGCAGGCTTCGGCAGCCAAAATCCTCAGCCTCGAAGCGAGTTGGAAACCCGAATCCGGCGCCCCCGTCTTCACCGTCGCCGGCCGCTACACCAGCCGCGGCTGGACCGAGTGGACCCAGGGTTTCCAGTTCGGCGCCCCCATTCTTCAATTCGACGCCACTGGCGATGAGCGTTTTCTCGAAATCGGCCGCGAACACACCCGCCGCTACATGGCTCCGCACATCACTCACACCGGCGTCCACGACCACGGCTTCAATAACGTCAGCACCTACGGCAACCTCCTGCGCCTCCTCCGCGAAGGCCGCATCGCCCCCAACTTCTGGGAGGAGCAGTTCTACATCCTCGCCCTCCAATGCTCCGGCGCGGTCCAGGCCGCCCGCTGGAGCGACACCGCCGACGGCCTCGGCTACATCTACTCCTTCAACGGCCCCCACTCCCTCTTCGTCGACACCATGCGCACCCTCCGCGCTCTGTCGCTTTCCCACCGCCTCGGCCACGTCCTCATGGGCGAAAACGACCGACGCATCTCCCTGCTCGACCGCATGATCCAGCACGCTCGCACAACCGCCAACCACATTGTCTTCTATGGCGAAGGCCGCGACGCCTACGACATCGCCGGCCGCACCGCCCACGAAATCGTCTTCAACCGTAACGACGGCAACAAACGCTGCCCCAGTTCCCAACAGGGCTACTCCCCGTTCACCACCTGGACGCGCGGCCTCGCCTGGGCCATGCTCGGCTATGCCGAACAACTCGAATTCCTCGCCACCGAACCCGGCGACCATGCCGATGCCCAGGCCTTCATGCTCCGCGCCGCCTGCGCCACCTGCAACTTCTACCTCGCCCACACCCCCACCGATGGCGTTCCCTACTGGGACACCGGCGCCCCCGGCCTCGCTCGCATGGGCGACTACCTCAGCCGCCCCGCCGATCCCTACAACGCTCACGAACCCGTCGACTCCTCCGCCGCCGCCATCGCCGCCCAGGCCCTCCTCCGGCTCGGCCGCTACCTCGACGAACCCCGCTACTTCCAGGCCGGCCTCACCGTCGCCCGCACCCTGCTCGCCGCACCCTATCTCAGCACCGACCCGGACCACCAGGGTTTGCTGCTTCACAGCATCTACCACCGCCCAAACGGGTGGGATTACGTTCCGCCCGGCTCCCAAATCCCCTGCGGCGAAAGCTGTCAATGGGGCGACTACCACCTGCGCGAACTCGGCCTCTATCTCGGCCGCCTGATCGAACAGAAACCCTACCTTACTTTCTGGAGCTAAGAAATGAAACTATTACTTGCCGGCGCCAATGTCTACCTCGATGACGCTAAGGACCGGACTATTCTGAATCTCTACATCAGCGACAGCGCCCAAAAACACGGGGCATCGGACGAAATCACCCTCAAAGTGGCCTTCAAGCAGGCCCTCGGAGCCGCCGTCGACGGCATCAAGAAGAAGGAGCAGGAAGCTGGCGTCTTTCGCGTTAAGATCAACGATGGAAAAGGCTACATAGTCTATAAAATGAAGTCACCGGACGACAACTCCGCCTGCCTGTTCCACTATCACTGGAATTACAACTTCGATCTCCCGCTTAGGGTCCTCTAACCCCCGTCGGCCATTACGAACACCGCGCGAAGCGAGGCGAGCAGGTCCGCCTCCTCCGCGCTTACCCTTTCCCCCCGGATCCCCAACGGCCCCCCTTCGCTCCCCGCCGCCGCCACCCGCCCGGCGAATCCCAACACCCAAGTCCGGTACGCCACCAACTCCTCCGGCGCCTTCCGCCGCAGCACCGCCACCGCCTCCCCCAGCCAAGCCAACGCCCGCGCCCGCAGGACCACTCGCGGATCCTCCCCCTCCACCCCCGACAGCGTCCCCGCCACGCGCGTCTGCATCGCCTGCATCGCCGCCGGAGCACACAGCGCCCGGATTAACTCGCTCGCATCCCGCGCCCCGCCCGCCGCTGTGCGCCCCGCCACCAACATCTCCCGCAGCGAACCAACGAGTCCGCTGCTTCCCACCAGCATCATCGCCAGCCCGGCCGCATGGGCGGCGTCACAGATCACCGCCCACTCGGCCTCGGCAAAATTCTCCGCGTTGGCCATCGCCTACTTCCGGTCGTAGCCCTTCAACTTCCGCGCCCAGATGTTACGGAAACGCACAAACTCGTTATGGTCCTGCAAGCCCAGCGGCTCCTCCGCCCCGTGGGCCTTGAACGGCAGATTCACCCGGTGCGCCATCGGCCCGGTAATCTCCTGCCGGTTATGCACCATCACACCGTTAAAAAACACAGTAACATACGGCGGCTTAACCAACTTCTCACCCTCAAACTTCGGCGCCTCAAACACAATGTCATAGGCGTTCCATTCGCCCGGTTTCCGGATCGCATTCACCATCGGCGGCCACTGCCCGTAGATCGCCCCCGCCTGCCCGTCGGCATAAGTCGGATCGCCGTAACTGTCCAGCACCTGAATCTCATAGCGGTTCATAATCAGCACCCCGCTGTTCCCCCGGTTCTGCCCTAACTTCGTGTTCCCCGGCAGCTGCATATACTCAATGTGCAGCTGCATATCGCCGAACTTCTCTTTGGTTACCGCATCGCCGGCGCCCGGCACTATTTCAAAGTACCCGTTTTCCACCTTCCACGGCTTCGGCGCCTTACCCCGCTTACCGGAAAACTCCCACTGGGAAAGATCCTTCCCATCGAAAAGAATAATCGCGTCCGAGGGCGGATCGCCCAGCTTAGCACCCGGCGTCACCACCACCGGCTTCGGACGGGTCGCATCGTGCACCCGCCACTTCTGCCCGGGAATCTCCGGCGTATCCGTGTACCCGGTCACGGCCGTATTTGGCTTCTGCGCACAGGCCAGCGCGCCCAGCAGGAAAAAGGTGGCTAAGAACGTCCTCATGATCCGATAGCTTATCAGACAATATTTGGTATGGAGAACATCGAGATCGCCAAACTGCTGAGCGAGACCGCCGACCTGATGGAGATCGCCGCCGAAGACGGCTTCCGCATCCGCAGCTATCGCAACGCCGCCGCCGTCATCGAAGGCTACGGCGAACGCCTCGCCTCCGTCCGCACCGACCCCGCCCGTAAACTCACCGACATCCCCGGCATCGGCAAAGGCATCGCCGCCGTCATCGACGAAATCGAAACCCGCGGCTCGTTCGACCGCCGCGACGAACTGCTCGAACGCTACCCGCCCACCGCCCTTGAAATGCTCCACATCCAGGGCCTCGGTCCCAAGACCATCGCCCTGCTCATCGAAGCCCTCCGCATCACCACGCTCGACGATCTCGAACGCGCCTGCCAAGAGCAAAAAATCCGCACCCTGCCCCGCCTCGGCGCCAAACACGAAGAAAAGATCCTCCGCGGCATTGAACAGTACCGCAAAAGCGCCGGCCGCTACCTGCTCAACTTCGCCGACGCCATGGCCGCCGAACTTACCGCCTACCTCGCCGCCACCCCCGGCGTCGACCAGGTCACCCCCGCCGGCAGCCTCCGCCGCGGCAAGGAAACCGTCGGCGACCTCGACCTCCTCGTCACCGGCCCCGGCGCCCCGGCCGCGCTCGACCGCTTCGTCGCCCACCCCAAAGTCATCGAGGTCCTCGGCCACGGTGACAACAAAGCCAGCGCCCGCGTCGGCGTCGAAGGCCTCCAGGTCGACGTCCGCGCCCTGCCCGCCGCCAGCTTCGGCGCCGCCTTGCAGTACTTCACCGGCTCGAAGGAACACAACGTCGCCCTCCGCCAGCGCGCGCTCAAACTCGGCTACTCTCTCAACGAATATGGCCTGTTCCGCCTCGACGACGAATCCCGCGTCGCCGGCGAAAACGAAGAAGGCATCTACACCGCCCTCGGCCTACCCTTCATCCCCCCCGAAATGCGCGAAAACCAGGGCGAGTTCGACTCCCCCGTCCCCGCCCTGCTCGAACTCGCCGACCTCCGCGGCGACATTCACATGCACACCCGCGAATCCGACGGCCGCGCCACCCTCGAAGAGATGGCCGCCGCCGCCCGCGCCCTCGGCCGCGAGTATATCGCCATCACCGATCATTCCAAAGCCCTCGCCATGGCCAACGGCCTCGACGAAAAACGCGTCCTCGACTTCGCCGCCCGCGTCCGCGCCCTCGACCACGACGCCCTCGGCATCCGCGTCCTCAGCGGCATCGAATGCGACATCCTCAAGGACGGCCGCATGGACCTCGACGACGAAGCCCTCGCGAGCCTCGACTTCGTCGTCGCCAGCGTCCACAGCTACATGAACCTTTCGCGCGAAGAGATGACGGACCGCTACCTCGCCTGCCTCGAAAACCCCTACGTCAAAACCATCGGCCACCCCACCGGCCGCGTCCTCCTCCATCGCGACGCCTTCGTCTACGACTTTGAAACCGTCGCCGCCGCCGCCGCCCGCCGCAACATCGCCATGGAACTCAACGCCAGCCCCGAACGCCTCGACCTCCACGCCACCCTCCTTCGCATCGCGAAATCAAAAGGCGTCCGCTTCACCATCTCCACCGACGCCCACCACCCCCGCCACCTCGAAAACATGAAGTACGGCGTCAAAATGGCCCGCCGCGGCTGGCTCACCAAATCGGACGTCCTCAACACGCTACCCTACAAGGAATTCGTCTCCGCATTCGCCAGATAACCCCATGGGAAAAATGAAAATCATCAGCAGCCAGGAATTGCTGCGCACCCCGATCTTCACGGTCAGTCAAGATATCGCCATCGACCCGGAAGGCTTCGAGATCAAGCGGGCCATCATCCACCACACCGGCAGCGCCGTCGTCATGCCGGTCGATGACCAGGGCCGCATTCTGCTCGTCCGGCAGTATCGCCTGCCCGCCGCGGCCTACCTGTGGGAGATTCCCGCCGGCCGCATGGACGAAGGCGAAACTCCGCTGCAAGCCGCCAAACGCGAACTCCGCGAAGAGACCGGCTATACGGCCCGCCAATGGAAGAAGATCTTCAGCCTCTACATGAGCCCCGGCTTTCTCGCCGAAAAAATGAACATCTTCGTCGCCACCCAGCTCAAGGCCGGCCCCACACAGTTCATGGAGGACGAACGCATTGAAACCCAGTGGTTCGCGCCTGCCGAAGTCGACGCCATGATCGAGGCCGGCAAAATCGTCGACGGCAAGACCATCGCCGCCTTCCTCGCCTGGCAGCGCTACCAGTAACTAGTCAGTAATCGGCGGGGGCAGAAAGTCATAGTCGAGAATCATCTTCTCGGCCAGCGCCACCTTTAGCTCCCGCTCCACTTTCGCCACTTCCGGCCGCCCCGCCAGGTTGTCCAGCTCCGCCGGGTCCGTCTCCAGATCATAAAGCTCAATAACGCGCCGCTTACCAAAGTAAGCCTGCTCGTGCCGCGGACTCAACTTACCCGCCTCGTGCGCCGCCACCATCTGCGTCCAGCCCGGGTCCCGCGCCGAGTCCACCGGCGAGTACTCCATCTGCGGCGTGCAGTTATAGATCAACTTATAACGTTTCGACCGCACGCACCGCGACAGATCAAACGTCGACGCCCTCGTCGTCTCCGTAAACGCCGCGTTGCCATGGTGCAGCCGCGCGCCGAAGATATACTGCCGCGGCCCGGCCGCCTCTCCGCGTAGATGCCCCAAAAAGCTACGGCCCGACATCTCCTTCGGCACCGCTCCCCCCACCGCCTCGAGCACCGTCGGCGCAACGTCCTCGCCCGAAATCAACTCGCTCGACACCCGTCCCGCCTCCACCCGCCCCGGCCACCGGATCAGCAGCGGCACGTTCAAGCCGGAGTCATACAGCGACCCCTTACCGTGCGGCAGCGCCTGCCCGTTGTCCCCGGCAAAGATCACCATCGTGTTCTGCTCGAGACCCCGCTTGGCCAGTGCATCCAGCACCCACTGAAACTCCTCGTCCATCCGCGCAATCTCGTCGTAGTGCCGCGCAATGTCATCCCGCACTCCGGGCAGGTCCGGAATGTGCGCCGGCACCGGCACCTCTTTGGGATCGTGCGTGCCCAGCCGGTCCCACGGATGGTGCGGGTCGTTGAAGTTCACCCACAGAAAAAACGGCTTCCCTTCTGGCTTGCGCGCGAAAAACTGATCGAGAATCTCGGGCGTCTTCGTCCGCGGCCCCGCCGTCCGGTCGACGAAGTCCAGCCGCTCGTCGAAGGTCCGCAGCCCATGCCGCTCGTAGATGGCGTTCGTATCGGAACCCGCCACGCCCGCCGCGCCATCCAGATGGAAGTTCCGCCGGCAGACCCCCGTAAAGTATCCCGCCGCCCGCAGATACTCCGGAAATACTCTCACCTCCCGCGGCAGCGGCGAGTTGAAACGCCCCATCCGCGCCGCCACCGGCGATCGCCCCGTCATATAGGCGGTCCGCGAAGGCACGCACTGTGGCGCCGCCGTAAAGGCTCGCGTGAAGCGCATTCCCTGCCCGGCGAACCGGTCCAGGTTCGGCGTCCGCACCACCGGGTTACCGGAGACACCCAGGTCCCGGGCTGTATGGTCATCAGAGAGAATGAAGACGATGTTCGGACGCTCCGGCGCCTGCGCCAGAGCCGCCCCGGCCATCGAGCCCAGAAGTTGGCGGCGAGTCATGCCCGCTATTCTATCGCCGGTTGCTCCTACAATTCCCGAATCAGTCGCGCCAGCGCTTTGCCCCGATGGCTCACGAGCAATTTCCGCTCCGGCGCCGTCTCCCCAAACGTCCCGCCGAAGGGCTCGTAGTAAAACAGCGGGTCGTACCCAAACCCGAAGCTACCCCGCGCCTCCTCCGTCATCCAGCCCTCTACTGCATCGGTAAACGTCCCCAAAAGCTTCCCACCCCGCGCCAGCGCAATCGAGCACACAAACCGCGCCGCCCGCTCCTGGCTCCCCGCCAACGCCGCCAGCACCTTGGCGTTATTCTCCGCATCGGTCGCCGCCGGCCCCGCGTACCGCGCCGAGTAGACGCCTGGCGCTCCCCGCAGCGCCTCCACCTCGAGCCCCGAATCATCGGCAAACAACAGATCCTCGGTAAACGCCGAGTAGTAGCACGCCTTCAGCGCGGCGTTGGCTGCAAAGGTCGCCCCGGTCTCCTCCGGCGCCGCAATCGCCGCCAATCCCTCCAGCGGCCGCAGGTCAATCCCACCCCCGCCGTACGCCTCGAAGATCAGCCGAAACTCCCGCAGTTTCCCCGGATTGGTCGTCGCGCAGCGGACAATCACGGCAGCGTCACGAACTGCCGCTGCAGCGCGATCAGTTCGCCTACCCCCTTCCGCCCCAACCCCACCAGCGCGCCCAACTGGCTATCGTCAAAGTCCTCCTGCTCCGCGGTTGCCTGCAGTTCCACAAACCGGCCGGCGCTCGTCATCACCACGTTCATATCCACGTGCGCCGACGAGTCCTCCTCGTAGCAAAGATCGAGCAGCGGCACGCCGTCGACAATCCCCACGCTCGTCGCCGCTACATAGTGCCGCAGCGGGTTCCGCTTCACCATGCCCCCGTCTACCAACTTCTGCATTGCCAACCCCAGCGCCACAAACGCGCCCGTAATCGAAGCCGTCCGCGTCCCGCCATCAGCCTGCAGCACGTCGCAGTCGATCAACACGCTGCGTTCGCCCAGCGCGGGCAGTTCTACCACGCTGCGCAGCGCCCGGCCGATCAGCCGTTGAATCTCCATCGTCCGGCCGCTCTCCCGGCCCTTCTTCACCTCGCGCGCCGTCCGCGTGGCGGTGGCTCGGGGCAGCATGGCGTACTCCGCCGTCACCCAGCCCTTCCCGCTGCCGCGCAGAAACGAAGGCACCGAGTCCTCCACCGAGGCCGTGCACAGCACCTTCGTGTTCCCCACGCTGATCAAAGCCGATCCCTCGGCGGTCAACAAATAGTTGGGTTCAATCGTAACCGGACGCATCTGGTCCGGCAATCGGGCATCATGACGCATGAATCAATCAATTCCTAGCGCGGTTTCAGAACCGCGGAAAACAGAAAACCGAGCAGCGCAATCGCACCCACAATCAGCACAAGGCAAGGAACACCCACCTTCAGATCGTCTTTCGTAATGCGGGTCGGCGCCGGGCCTTTAGACGGCTTGGGCTTCGCCATAGAGTTAGATCTTCCGATAGTAACATTAAGGAATGCAGCGTCTGCTCCTCCTCCCTGTCCTGCTTCTGGCCGCCTGCGCCGGCCCCGCCGTTCCCGCCACGCAGGAGCCCCCCAAACAGATCCCCGGCGGCTGGACCCTTGCCTCCGCCACCCCCCTCACCGACCCCTTCCCCCTTGCCATCCAGCCCGCCCAGTCCTGGCGCGCCACCTACCACGGCCCCCAGGACATCGAAGCCACCTTCTACCGCTTCCCCTCCAACACCGAAGCCTTCGAAGTCCTTCAGAAATGGAAAAAGGCCCCCGGCGAAATCACCTTCCACGACGGCGCGTTCCTCGTCGTCATCCCGCCCCAAAACGTCCCCAAACAGGCCGCCGGCGACTTCGCCGAAGGCGTCCTCACCGCCGTCCACTAACCCATGCCCCTGCTCCGCGCCGAACGCCGCAGCGCCCTCGACCGCTTCTTTGAAGCGGCCCTCCTCGCCCTTCTCCTCAGCGGCTTTCTCGCCCTCGCCTCCTCCGGCGAACTCGATCCCTTCACCCTCTCGCTCACCGCCCTCGCCTTCGCCCTCCGCCTCGCCCTCGCCCTGAAGCAGCATCGTCTCGAACTCCCCGCCGCCTGGGCCAACGCCGCCGTCATCCTCTACGCCGCCTTCTACCCCATCGACTACGGCTACCTCTCGCAGGACTTCCTCGCCGCCACCGTCCGCATGATCTGCTTCCTCACCGTCGCCAAGGGCCTCACCGCCCTCACCAACCGCGACGCCCTCTACGCCGTCCTCATCGCCTTCGCCGAACTCCTTGCCGCCGCCCTGCTCTCGGCCAGCCTCCTGTTCTTCCTCTTCCTCGCCCTCTTCCTCGCCGCCGGCGTCGCCACCTTCGCCAGTTGGCAGATCCGCCTCGGCACCCTCCACACCCCCCGCGCCCTCCCCCTGTCGAACTCCCGCTTCCCTGCCCGCCTCCTCCTCACCACCCTCTCCGCCGCCGTCGCCATTCTCGTTTTCACCATCGGCATGTTCTTCGTCCTCCCCCGCACCGCCCGCGCCGCCCTGCAGAATCTCGTCAGCTCCCGCTACCACCTCCCCGGCTTCTCCGGTGCCGTCCGCCTTGGCGACATCGGCGCCATCCAAACGTCCAGCCGCACCATGATGCACATCCGCATCGAAGGCCCCGCCCCCGAAATCCTCCCCTACAAATGGCGCGGCGCCGCCCTCTCCGAATTCGACGGCCGCCGCTGGACCCAGCGCGGCTCCACCGACCTCCTCCGCCTCCAGTACGGCGCCGTCAGCCTCCCCGTCCGCGGCCACCTCCGCCGCACCGGCACCCGCCTCCGCTATCAGGTCCAGCACTCGGACAGCTCGCTCGATACCCTCTTCCTCGCCGGCGTCCCCGAACTCCTCGAATCGAGCCTGCCCACCCTCCTCCGCCACTCCACCGGCGGCCTCCGTGCCCTCGGCGACCACCACGGCCTTCTCCGCTACTCCGCCTCCAGCTTTCTGCCCGCCTCCACCGGCGACGGCGCCCCCGCCCCCGCTGCCGAAGAGCGCCAACTCCTTCTCGCCCTCCCCCCGCTCGACGCCCGCATCGCCAACCTCGCCCGCTCCCTCACCGCCAACGAATCCGACGACTGGCGCCGCGCCCGCCGCCTCGAGACGTGGCTGCAGTCCAACCTCGCCTACTCGCTCGAAATGCCCACCGCCACCCCGGCCGACCCCATCGCCCACTTCCTCTTCGAACGCCGCCGCGGCCATTGCGAATACTTCGCCTCCGCCCACGCCGTCATGCTCCGCTCCCTCGGCATCCCCGCCCGCGTCGTCACCGGCTTCCAGGGCGGCATCCGCAACCCCGTCTCCGGCTGGCACGTCCTCAGCGCCTCCGACGCCCACAGCTGGGTCGAAGCCTGGATCCCCAACAACGGCTGGACCACCTTCGACCCCACCCCCGCCTCCGGCCGCCCCGCCGCCGCGCCCCTGTTCGCCCGCCTCGCCCACCTGCTCGACGCCGCCGACCTCTTCTGGCAGGAGTGGGTCATGCAGTACGACCTAGAACGCCAGTTCCGCCTCGCCACCGCCATCGACCGCAATCGTTTCAACGACACGGCCGCCCCCACCCTTGCCTACCGCTTCGAACAAGCCCGCCGCGCCGCCGCCCTCTGGCTCGGCCGCTACGGCCTCTACGTGCTCCTCCCCGCCCTCGGCCTCGCCCTCGCCTGGGTCCTCACCCCCTGGCTCCGCGCCCGCCGCCAGCAGCGCCTCCACCGCGCCCGCCTCGCCGCCGGCGCCGCCTCGCCCTCGGACGCCGCCGTGCTCTACCGCCAACTCCTCACCCTGCTCGCCACGCAGAACCTGCACAAACCCGCCTGGCTCACCCCCCTCGAATTCGCCCGCGTGCTCCCGCCCTCACCCGCGGCCACCCTCGTCGCCGGCTTCACGCACACCTACAACCGCTTCCGCTTCGGCGCCGACCCCGCCGCCGCCCGCCAGTTGCTCGAACTCTACGATGCCATCGAGGCGGCGCTAAAGCCACCCAAAGCTTAAGCCAACCCGCCCAGCACCCCCGTGCTGTCGCCGAACGTCTCGTCCTTCACGCCCATCCGGTGCATCATCGCCAGGTGCAGGTTGCAGAACGGCGTCTTCACCGCCGCCCGCACCCGCCGCCCCGGCCGCAGCGTCCCTTTGCCACGCCCCGCCAAAAGCAGAGGCAGGTTCTCCTCCTGATGCCGGTTCCCGCATTTGAGCGACGAGCCAAACAGCACCATTGAGTTATCGAGCAACGACCGGTCGCCCTCCTTGAGGCTCTTCATCTTCGTCAGAAACGCAGCCAACTGCTCCGTCTGCCAGTTGATGATCCGGCCGTACTGCGCCAATCCGTCCGGCAGATCGCGGTGATGCGAAATCCCGTGCCAGTTGCCTTTCACCCCTTCGAGGAACCCGTAGTCCTGCGATGACTGCGCATCGCCGAACATCATCGTCGCAACACGCGTCGAATCTGTCCAGAAGGCCAGCAGCAGAATATCCAACATCAGCTGCAGATGCTCTTTATGCGTCGCCGGCGTCCCGGCCACCGGGCGGTCCAGCGGAAACTTGCCCTCGTTGATCCACCGCCGCTGCGGCTTCATCGAGGCTTCGAGCCGCCGCTCCACCGACCGCACCGACTCAAAGTACTCATCGAGGCGCGCCTGATCGGTCTTGCTGCCTTTGGCCCGCAGCGCCCGCGCCTGCTCCCGCACCAGATCGAGCACGCTTGTCTCGTCCCGCTGCAGCGAACCGAGCATCTCCGGCGAGTTCGGGTCCTTGCCCGAAACCACCGGCGCCCGCCGGTTCCGGAACAGCCGGTCAAACGCCAACTGCGGCACAATCTCCTTCGGCACCGGCGTCTTCGGATCGGCCCAGGACAAAAACGAACCCAGCGCCCGCGGAAACCCACCGCCCGCCGTATCAATCCCGGTGCGCGGCGCATCAATGCCCAACTCCAGCGACTGCAGCGGCGTCTCGTGGCCAATCCGCTGCGCCACCACCTGATCCACCGTCGTGCCGCCCGAATCGAGGTCCCCGCCCGTGGTCCGCTCCACAAAGCCCCCCGACAGCCAAGCCGGCACCTTCGGCCAGTGCCCGTTGCGCCCCACGGTGTTCTTGTTCCAGAGGTTCTCGAGCAGCAGAAAATCGTCCTTCAGCGCCCGCAGCGGCTCCAAATGCGGCGTCAGTTCGTACTGTTCGCCATCACCCGCCGGCGTCCAGTGCTCCGGACGTACCCCGTTCGGCATGAACAGACAAGCCATCCGCAGCGGCGGCTCCGAGAGCCGGTCGACGGCGGCTTTGGGCGCCCCCAGCAGGCTCGACTCGAGCCACGGCGTTGAAACCGCCGCGCCCAGGCCACGCAAAATCGTCCGTCGGGAAAACTGTCTGGTCATTCTGATTCTCCTACTTGGTTCCCAATAACCGGCGTGGAGCCCGCTTCACCGGACCATGGCTTTCACTGATCACCGCATCGCTTTGCGAGGAGCGGAACGGTGTACTCAATACAATATCGCGAATTAATGTGCGCACGCCGTAGCCGTCCTGCGCCAAATGGTCCATCAGCCGCTGTACCGTGCACTGATCGCCATCCTGCAAACCGCGCCCGAGCGCATAACCCAGCGTCTTGCTCACCACTTGCCGCACAAACTCCTCTTTGCGCGCCAGCAGAACCGCCCGCAGCTCCTCCGGCCCATTAAACTTCGCCCCGCCCGGCAGCACGCCCGAAGCGTCCACCGGCCGCCCGTCGGCCTCGGTATCGCGCCAGCGCCCCATCCAGTCAAAGTTCTCGAGGCCCAACCCGATCGGGTCCATCAGGTTATGACAGGCGGCGCACGAAACGTTCTCCCGGTGCTTGGCCAGCATCTCGCGGACCGTCAGTTTTTTATGCGCGGCCTTGACGGCATCGAGCGGCGGCACATCCTCCGGCGGCGGCGGCACCGGCGTGCCGAGCAGCGTTTCGAGCACCCAAGCCCCGCGCAGAACCGGACTCGCCTCTTTGTAGTGCGACCGCATCCCCAACACCGACGCGAGCCCCAACACCCCGGCCCGCCGCGTATCCGGCCACTCCACCCGGTGAAAGCCCGGCCCCGGACCCAGCTTCACTTTCCCCTCAAGCTCGTAGTACTTCACCAGCCGCTCGGTCAAAAACGTCGTCCGTCCGGTGAGCAACTCCAGCACGCTCCGGTTGGCCGCCAGCAGATGGTGCATCATCAGCTCCGGCTGCTCCCGCAGGTCGGCCGCCACCTCCGGGGTATAGAAGTGCTGCAACTCGGTCAACAGCGGCATCGCCCGCCCGCCCGTCTCCTGCGTCCCCAGCCATTGGCCCATGAACCCGCTTGCAAACGCCCGCGACCGCGGATGGTCGATCATGCGATCCACCTGCGCCGCCAGCACGGCCGGGTCCTGCAGCCTCCCGGCCGCGGCCAACTGCAACAGCTCGGCATCCGGCATCGTCGACCACAGGAAGTAGGAGAGGCGCGAAGCCATGGCGTACTGCCCCAGCGGCCGCACCCCGGGGCGCGGATCCGGATCCTCCACCTTGAACAGAAACCGCGGCGACACCAGCACCGCCTTCAGCGCCAGCTTCACGTTCTCTTCAAACGGATCGCCCCGCTTCGCGCCCCGGTCATACAGCGCCAGGAAGGGCTCCACTTCGGCCTCCGCCACCGGCTGCCGGAAAGCCTTCGGCAGCACCTGCGCGAGAATCCGCCGCGCCGCCGTACGCGGCTCCACCGGCGATTGCCCCGGCTCCAAACCCAGCAGTTGAAAGTGCAGCGCCCGCTTCTCCACCGGCGCCGCCACCGGCCGCTGATCCACCGTCACGCTGTAGAACTCCACGCGTTCGGTCCCGTTCACCACCGTTACCGTATGCGCGCCCCGCGACAGCGTCGCCGTCGCCACCCGCGCCGTCGCCCCGCCTCCCGAATCGCGCGCGTAGGCGAGCGTGCCCACCTCGACGCCGTCCACCTTCACCGTCATCGTGAACGGCGTCAGCTTCGGCCGTTCCACCGAGACACGAATCGTGTACGGCCCCTCGGCAAACACCGACACGTTGGCCGACAGCTCCGTCCCCGGCTCAATAAACCGGCTCGGCTTGATTCCCTTGGGCGGCGCCGTCACCGGCTCCATCTCATGCGACAGCATCACCTGCTGAAACGGCGGCGTAATCACAATCCGGTCGAGCACCGCCGTGGCCGCCTCGAGGTAACGTTCGAGCAGCATCGGCGGCACATAGAGCGTCTCACCGTTGGTGTCGAACCCCGCCCCGCCCGCCTCATCGGCCGGGAACAGATCCGGCGCTACCACCTCGAGCCCGAACAGATCCCGGATCGTGTTCTTCCACTCCCGGCGGTTCAGCCGGCGCGGCGCCACGAAGCCGGCGTACTCGCCGGTGGTGCAGCCCGTGTTCCGCAGCCGGGCTTCAATCCAATCAGCCACCGCCAGCCGGTCCACTTCGGCCATCGCCGCCCCGCCCGGCGGCATCGTCCGGTTCCGCAGCTGCGTCGCCACGTTGCGCCACAGCGACCGCTGCGCCTCCACATCGGTCGCCCCCGCGGCCTTCAGAAAATTCAACCGGTTCCGCGGATTGGCCGGATTGTGGCACTTCGCACAGTTGGCCTCCAGCACCGGCCGCACCTTCTCGGTGAACTCATCGGCGAATGCTAAAACAGCAAGTAGCGAAACGAAGCCAACCCGCAGCGCTACCATTCGGCGACCGATCCATCCTCGTGGAAGACCCTGGCCATTGGCTTCGTTCCGCCAAACGGATACTTTTTCAGCGCCTCTTCGGTCAAATCGAAGCCCAGCCCCGGCTTCTCCGGCAGCGGGAACCGGCCGTTGACCATCCGCATCACCGGGAAGCCCATCCACTCGGCCCACACCTTTTCGTTCAGGCCCACCTCGACGCCGCTGCAGATCTCCTGCACCAGGAAGTTCGGCGTCGCCGCGTCGACGTGTACCGTCGCCAGGCCGCCAATCGGTCCTTCGCAGGCGTGCGGCGCCATCGAAATGCCGGAGATGCCCGCCATCGCCCCCACCTTCCACAGCGCCGTGATGCCGCCCACGTGGTTGATATCGGTCTGAATGATATCGGCGACACCCAGCTCAATCACCTCGCGGCAGCCGTAGTGCGCCACCAGCCGCTCGCCCGTCGCAATCGGCGTCGTCGACCGCCGCGCAATCCGCTGCATCGCCTTCACGTTCTCGGGCGGACACGGCTCCTCAACGAACAACAGGTTCAGCGGCTCCACCTCTTTGACGAGAATCGAAGCCACGCTCGGCGAGGTCTTGGCATGAAAGTCGATGCCGATGTCGATATCCGGCCCGAGCCCTTCCCGCAGATCGGCCATCGCCTGCACGGCGGCGGCAATCTTCTGCCTGGTCTCAATCCACTCGTAGTAGCCGGGAATGCCGCTCTTGAAACACGTAATCCCCTGCTTGCGCGCCTCTTCGCGCAACCGCGGCAAATCCGCCTTGTTCCGCGCCCGCAGATGGTAGTAACCGCGCACCCCGCGCGGGTCCACCGGCCCGCCGAGCAGCTTATACACCGGCATGTTCAGCGCCTTGCCGCGAATATCCCACAACGCCTGATCGATGCCGCTGATCGCCGACCCGATCACCGGCCCGGCCCGGTAGAAACTATGGACATACATCGACTGCCAGTGATGCTCCACCTGCATCGGATCGGCCCCGATCAGCAGCTCTTTGAAATCTTCGACGCAGGCCATCACCGCCGCCGCCTTGCCCTCGAGCGTTCCCTCGCCCCAGCCGATCAGCCCCTGATTCGTCTCAATCTTGACGAACACATACGGCCGGTCCGAGTCCGGCGTCAGCGACACCCCGAAGACCTTCACGTTCGTGATCCGCAGCTTCGAACCCACCCGCGCAAAGGCCTCGGCACCCTCCGGCCGGGGCCCCGCCGCCGCCTGCGCCATCATGCCGCACCCGCACGAATCCACCAGCTTGCCGCCCAACGCCGGCGCCGCGCCCGCTAATCCTAAAAATCCCCGTCGCCGCATCATGCCTTCACCTCGTAGCGCCCCAGCGCCTTTTCGTCTACCGTCACGCCCAACCCCGGCCCCGTCGGCAGCTCAAAGAAGCCATCCTTTACCGGCTCATTCCAGCCCGACAACATCCCATCGCGCGCCTCCCGCTCGGCCGCGCTCACTCGCGGCACCTGCAGTGCAAAGAAGTTCGGCAAGCTCGCCGCCAACTGCAGCCCCGCCGCCGTCCCCAGCGGGCCGCCGTCGTGAAACGGCGCCACGGCCGTGTAGTAGGTCTCCGCCAGCGCGCTCACCCGGCGAATCGCCGAAATGCCCCACTGCTGCAGCGACGGCCGCAGCACGTCCACCGCCTGCTCCCGCAGCAGTTCCTGAAACACCGCGAGCGAATCCACCTCGCGGCCAAACCCCAGCGGCGTCACCGATTCCTCGCTGATCTTGGCCACCTGCCGCAGCTGGGTCATCCGGCATGGCTCGTCGAGGAACAGCGGATGCTCCTTTTCAAGCGCCGCCGCCACCATCTGCGCATCGCCCGGCGTCAGCCGCATCGCCCCATCGAGTACAAACTCCCCGCCCGTCTTCTGCAACTCCTCCCACAGCGCCAGCACCAGATTCACATACTGCTTGCCGGAGTTCGGAAACAGCGGCGTGGGCAAGGGCACCGAAAACGCCCGAAATCCCGCCTCCCGCGCTGCCTCCACGTTGTTCGAATTCTTCACCGTGGCAATGGCCCGCGCCTTGTGCCGCGTCGGCCCGCCCAGCACCTGATAAACCGGCGCCTGCGTCGCCCGGCCCACCAGATCCAGCATCGCCATGTTCACGGCGCCGCGTAGCGGCCCCGTCAAACCAAGCACCTCGAAGCTGTTCGCCTCCCGGCCCTGCAGCAGCGCCAGCACGCGCGCAAACTCGGCCGCCTCCACCGCGCCGGCCTCCCCATAGCCGCGCAAACCGCCCCGCGTATCCAGCCGAATCATGTTGTAGACGCGCCCGCTCGGCTCCCGCAGTCGCCACAGGCGGCCTCCGGCAATCGTGAGCGGACCCGTCGAAATCGCGGCCGCTACCGGCGGAACCAGGCGCGCGCGTCGAGTCAATGCTGCGTTTCCCATATGCCGAACTTTATCGAAACAGCCGGGCGCGCGCAATGGTACACTCGCCAAGTCATGCGTCTTGCTCTCTTCTTTCTAGTCTCCCTCTCCGCCCTCGCCAAAGACGCCGATTTCAACGGCCGTTGGAATCTGACGGTGCCAAACGAAGCCCGGCGCCGCGTCTGGTGGCTCGAGGTGGACGGAGCCGGCACCGCCGCCATCAAAGGCCGCTTCGTCGGCGCCCCCGGCGGCGATATGAACGCCATTCCCGAAATCGGGGTGAAGAACGGCGTCCTTCGTTTTGTCTTTGAACGCAACTACCGCCGCCAACCCTCCGGCACCGCCAAGGGCGTCTACACCGCCCGCCTCGTCAACGGAGAACTCGCCGGCGATTTCCAACTCGAAGGCGACCCCGCCTCGAAGCTGACCTTCACCGGCAAACGCGCCCCCGTCATCACCGACACCGAAGACGGCAAATGGAAGCCCGGCAAGCCCGTCGAACTCTTCAACGGCAAAGACCTCGCCAACTGGTCCGCCCTCGTCCCCGGCCAGGCGCTCGGGTGGACGGTCGACAAGGGCATCATGAAGAACGTCGCCGGCGCCAACAATCTCGTCTCCTCCCAAACCTTCTGGAACTTTGAACTCCACGGCGAGTTCCGGCTCGGTGCGGGCTCCAACGCCGGCCTCGGCCTCCGCGGCCGCTACGAAGTGCAGATCGTCGACGACTTCGGCAAGGCGCCGGACACCCATGGCACCGGCGCCCTTTACAGCCGCATCAAGCCGCGCGTCAACGCCGTCAAGAAGCCCGGCGAGTGGAATACCTACGACATTCGCCTGGTCGGCCGGACCGTCACCGTTATTGTCAACGGCGTCACCGTCATCGACCGCGCCGAAGTCGAAGGCCTCACCGCCATGGCCCACGACCCCAACGAAGCCAACCCCGGCCCGCTCAGCGTGCAAGGCGACCACGGCCCCGTCGAGATCCGCAAGCTCACCGTCACGCCCCTCGTGCGCTAGATCTCGCCCCGCCGCATCTGCTCGGCCAGGTAATCGGTCGACCGCCACGCGAGGGCCAGAATCGTCAGCGTCGGATTCTTCTCGGAAGCCGTCGTGAAGGCTGAACCGTCGACGACGAACAGATTCTTCACATCGTGCATCTGGTTGAACCCGTTCAGCGCGCTGCGCTTGGGATCCTCGCCCATCCGGCACGTCCCGTGCTCATGGATGGCGCTGCCGAAGTTGTCGAGCGCGCCTCGCTCAAACGGCAGAATCTCGGCCTTGGCCGCCCGCATTACGCCCTCCGCCATATCGTACATCTCAGCGATCATCTTCCGTTCGTTGTCGCCGATGTTGTACTCAATGCGCAGCGTCGGCACCCCGTAGCGGTCCAACGGCGTGCCTTCCACCGTAATGCGGTTCTCCTTCCGCGGCAGCGTCTCGCCATACGGGTGCATCGCCACCAGCGCAGGGTACCGCCGCTTGACGGCCTTTTTGAACTCCAGGCCAAAACCGTCGATCTGCTTGGCATAGGCCGCGCCGGGTTGCGCGCCGATGCCCCAGAACTGCGATCCGTAGCCGCGCAGATAGTCGCGCTTGCGCCCATCGCGATGGTTGAAGCGCGGCATGTAGATGTGTTCGCCGCCAATGCCATCGTCGTTCAGCGGCCGCGTCCCCATCAACTCCGGAATGAAGCCATACATGTGGAACCGCACCTGCTCGCACAGGTAATGCCCAATCACGCCCGAGGAGTTGCCGATGCCGGTCGGGTACTGCGCCGACTTCGAGTTGAGCAGAATCCGCGTTGAATCCACACAGGAGGCGCCGAGCACGATGCGCTTGCCGCGAATCACCCGCTCCTGCTTCGTGTACCGGTCGAAGTACTGCACGCCGGTGGCCAGGCCGTTCTCGCCCAGCAGAATCCGCGCCACGACGGCATTGTCGACGATCTTCAGCTTGCCGGTCTTTTCGGCCGGATCGAGCAGATAGTCCGTCGAGTTGAAAAAGGCCGACACGTCGCATCCCCGGCCGCAGGCGCCGCAGAAGTGGCACGGATTATGGCCGTTGTGCGGCTTGGTCACCACCGCCCGCCGCTGATTGACTACGCTGATGCCCTGCCGCCGCGCGGCCGACCGGAGAAACCGTTCGCCGCACCGCAGCGCCGGCGGCGGCAGATGGAATTTCGACCCCGGCAGCGAGTCCTGATCGTCGTCCCCACCGCAGACGCCAATCTCCTGCTCCACCTTGTCGTAGTAAGGGGCAATGTCTTGGTAGCGGATCGGCCACGGGATCTCCCAGCCGTCCCGCGCCGGACCTTCAAAATCGACATCGGAGTAGCGGAGCGACACGCGGCCCCAGATGTTGGTCTTGCCGCCCCGGCCCCAAACCCGGATCAGTTCAAAGTAGTTCGGATCCTTCCAGGAGTAAGGCTGCTCGGCATTGTCCAGCCGAATCCTGGGCGGCTCCATTCCCCGTTCCACCCGCTCCCGCCACTGCCACGGCTTCACATGCGTCCAGAAATCCTCCTTCCGGAAGCGCGTGCCCGCGTCGAGCAGGGTGACGTTCACCCCCTGCCGCGTCAGGTTCCACGCCGCCATGCCGCCTGCGGCGCCGCTGCCGATCACAATCACATCGTGCACTTCCGGTGCGTTCTGAACGTACATGGCCTAGGCTCCGTGCTCCGGGTGCGTGCAGCCTTTGAACTCCCGCAGAAACGTGTTCGCGTTCCAGCCCAGTTCCTGCGCGAGGCCCTCTTTCGATCCGTAATAACCGTCAATCGTCAGATCCTTCAGCCGCTGGAAGACCCGGTACGGTTCGCTCCCCTTCGTCGTACTCCAGGCCGTCAACAGCGCCACCTGCCCGGCCGCGTCCGCCTTGGGAAACCCCTGCTTGCGGATCCAACTCAAATCCTGCCGCAATCGCGTTCCCAGCCGCCGGTTGGTATGGGCCTGAAAGTCGATGAAGTAGTGAACGTTGGCGTCGGCGGCCCCCGGCGTATCTGACCGCGGAATGATCCGGTCTACTAATTGCGCCAACAGAGCCATCTCTCGCCGATGGAAGAACCGGGCCACCTTCGGCGCCGTGCCCGCAACCTCCGTCAGACCGTGCCCGCTGTGATCCTGAGCGTTCAGTAACGGAACACCCGCGGCGAGAGCGGCGGTTCCTTCGAGCAGATGGCGGCGCGTAGGCATAAAGCTACCCGCCATTATAAGTCGGCGCGGTCAGACGCGGTAGAAATCAGCTCGCCAGGTTTTGACGGCGGCCTTGATGTCCTTCTGCGCCATGCCCTCGGCCGCCGCCCGCTCGGCCAGGGCGGGAAACTCGGCGTCGGAGGCAAACCGCAGCCCGATAATCTGTTGGACAGCCAGCCGCGAATCGAGCAATCGTCCCGTCAAGACGAAGTGCCGCAGATTCTCCTCGGCCCGGATCGCCCGGTCCTGCGCCTTCAGCGCGAATACCCGGGCGAGATACATTCCCACCAGGACCGAACCGGAGAGCACCAGCAGCAGCGAGGCGCTGTAGACCCGCTGATGATCTCCAATCGACAGATAGAGATTCACGACCGAACCGATGAAAGTAGCCAGTAAGACGAGGCCGAGCGCCAGAAAAGCCGGAACCCGGTTGGTATGGTTTTGAAAATTCTGTTCGGGCATCGGCCGTAAGTCCTGAAGCTAGAAATCGTCCGCGAAACCGACTTCGCCGGAAACCGCGGTCTGGTAGGCCGAAACCCGCCGTTCGAAGAAGTTCGTCAGCTCCTGCACGTCCTGCAATTCCATGAAGTCGAACGGATTCTTCGAGCCATAGATCGGCTGAATGCCCAGCGAAACCAGCCTCCGGTCGGCAATGTACTGCAGATACTGCCGCATCGACGGAATCGACATCCCGGAGATGCCGCCGCCGAGTGTATCCTCGGCGAATAAAGCTTCGCACTCCACCGCGTCCCGAATCATCTGCTTGGCCTGCGCCTCATACTCGGCGTCAAAAAGATGGGGCCGCTCCCGGCGCACCGTGTTGATCACCTCGAGAGCGAAGTCGATGTGAGCGCTCTCGTCGCGGAAGACCCAGTTGGTCCCCGTCGCTAGCCCCTGCAGCAGACCGCGAGAGCGCAGGAAGTAAACGTAAGCAAAGGCGGCAAAGAAGAACATTCCCTCAATGCAGCAGGCAAAGCAGGACAGGTTGAGCAGAAACTTCTTCATGTCCGCATCGGACTCAATCGACTCCATCTCATTGATGGAGTCGATCCATTTGAAGCAGAAGTCTGCTTTCGCCTTGATCGAAGGGATGTTTTCCACCGCGGAAAACGCCGCCGCCCGTTCGTTCGGGTCGGGAATGTAGGTGTCGAGCAGCGTCAGATAGAACTGCACGTGCACCGCCTCTTCGAACAGTTGGCGGGACAGATACATTCTCGCCTCGGGCGAGTTAATGTGCTTATACAGGTTCAGGACGAGATTGTTACCGACGATTGAATCACCGGTCGCGAAAAAAGCCACCAGCCGCTTGATCAGGTGCTGTTCGGCCGGGTTCATCTTCTGGCGAAGATCGGTGACGTCGGTGGAAAAGTCCACCTCTTCGACGGTCCACGTGTTCTTAATGCCGATCTTGTACATATCGTAAAAGACCGGGTACTTCATCGGACGGAGGGTGAGATCGAATCCTGGATCGAGAATCATGCTTCCTTACTCTGCAATAGTAACTCGGTCGTCTACTGACAAGCTTCGCAGCTCTCGGGGTTTTCGAGCGAGCAGGCTACCGCCGCCGCGGGGGTGACCGGAACGGTGGCTTTACTGATTTTAGATGCCGGCCGGCTGCGCAGGTAGTAGGTTGTTTTGAGGCCCTTCTTCCAGGCGTACATGTACATCGAAGAGACCTTGCCAATCGTCGGGCTCTCAATGAACAGATTGAGCGACTGGCTCTGGTCGATATACGGAGACCGGTCCGCCGCCATGTCGATCAGCGAACGCATTGGGACCTCCCAGACCGTCCGGTAAACCTGCTTCAACTCCTCGGGAATCTCCTCAATGCCTTGAATCGATCCCTCACCCATCTTGATGCGGTTGCGCATCGGCTCATTCCACATCCCGAGCGCCTTCAACTCCTGCACCAGATAACGGTTCACCTGCACGAAGTCGCCCGACAGCGTCTCCCGTTTGAACAGATTCGAAATCTGCGGCTCAATGCACTCGTAGGAGCCCACAATGGAGGCGATCGTCGCGGTGGGAGCAATGGCAATCAGCAGCGAGTTGCGCATGCCGGATTGCATCATGCGCGGGCGCAGCGCCTCCCACCGTTCGGGCGCGTCGGGGGTCACGCCCCACAACTCGAACTGGAACTGGCCTTTCGCCGCCCGGGTCTCGAAGAAGTTCTGGTGCGGCCCGAACTCCTCGGCCAGGCTCACGGTAGTCTCGAGGGCGTGGTAGTAGATCTCCTCCTGAATCCGGCGCGAAAGGGCCCGCGCCGCGGCCGAATCAAACGGCAGCCGCAGTTGGAAGAACAGGTCCTGCAAGCCCATCAACCCCAAACCCACCGGACGCCACTTCCGGTTGGAGGTCTCGGCCCCCTGCGTCGGATAGTAGTTGATGTCAATGACCTTATCGAGAAAACGCACGGCCAGGCGCACGTTCCGGCCCAACTTCTCAAAGTCGAAGTTCCCGTCCACGGTCAGGTAGCGGGCCAGGTTGATGGAACCCAGGTTGCAGACCGCCGTTTCACTGTGATGGGAGACCTCGGTGATCTCCGTGCACAGATTCGACAGATGCACCACGTTGTGGGCGAGGCCCGTCTGGTTCGACTTCCGGTTGCAGGAGTCTTTAAAGGTCATCCAGCCGTTGCCCGTCTCGGCGAGCGTCTTCATCATCCGCGCGTAAAGATCCCTCGCCTTCACCTGCCGCATGAACAGGCCCTTGGATTCGGCCTCTTCATAGGCTCGCTCGAACTCCTCGCCGTACAGATCCGGGAAGTGCGGAACAATCTTGGGGTCAAACAGCGACCAGATCCCGTCGGCTTCGAGCCGCTTCATAAACAGGTCCGGAATCCAGTTGGCGAGGTTCAGGTTGTAGGTGCGCCGCGCCTCGTCGCCAGTGTTATCCCGCAATTCGAGGAACTCTTCAATGTCGGCGTGCCACGGCTCCAGGTAGACGCACGCCGCGCCCTTCCGCTTGCCGCCCTGGTTCACCGCCGAAACCGAGGAGTCCAGCGTCTTCAACCAAGGCACGATGCCGTTCGACCGGCCGTTGGTCCCCTTGATCAGCGAACCGCGGGCGCGAATCCGGTGGTAGGCCAAACCGATGCCGCCGGCGAACTTCGACAGCATCGCGACATCTTTGTACCGGTCATAGATCGACTCCAGTTCATCCTGCGGCGAGTCGAGCAGATAACAGGAGGACATCTGCGGGTGGCAGGTGCCGGAGTTGAACAGCGTCGGCGAGCTCGGCATGTAGTCGTGCGCCGAAATCAGCCGGTAGAACTCTATCGCCTCCTGCACGTTCTGCGACAATCCGCAGGCGACGCGCAGGAAAAAATGCTGCGGCGTTTCAATCACATCGCGGCTCTCCGGACTCTTGAGCAGATACCGGTCATAGACGGTCCGCAGGCCGAAATACTCAAACAGGTCCGTGTTGCGCTCCTCAAGACAGCTGTTCAGCTTGCGCGCGTTTTCGGTGACAAATCTGTAGGTGGACTGACTGACCAGTCCAAACCGATGGCCCAGTTCGATCGACTGCGAGAAGGAGTAGATGTTCTGGTTGGCGACCTCTTTATCAATAAAGTTGGCCAGCAGTCGGGCCGCCAGGCGCGAGTACTCCGGCTCTTCCGAAATCAGGGAAGCGGCGGTTTGGATGGAAAGTTGATCCAACTCCCGGGTGGTGGACCCGTCGTAGAGCCCCCCAATGGTCTTGATGGCGATCCGCATCGGGTCCACCTGAACCAATCCGGCGGCGCAGCGCTGGACCGCTCGAATGATCTTTTCCACATGCACCGGCTCGTACGAACCGTTCCGTTTCTTGACGCGCATGGCCGACTCCGCGGCCTGCGGACGGATTCCTGGAAACAACTCCTGCTCCGCACTCGCATGCGATGGCGGGACGGATGACATCTTTGAAGCAAAACTAGCCATGAATTCCCCGGTAAAAAAAACAAAAGGCCCGGTTCACCATGCAGCCATGGTGCGGTCCGAGAAACGGTTGACAGACCCAGCGAAACAGGCGTTTCGCACTACCGACCTACAGGATACAGTGGTGTTTCGCCTTAGGTCAACAAGTAATTGTGGTTTTGTTTAGGCGGGCCCATCGTAAGCCGAAGTGCTTTTCTTCCTATCACTTAGCTGGGAAGGCGCGGTTCTCAGGCCCCCCGGCGCCCGGTCCTAGTACCCGAATAGGAACAATAGTACCGATTCCACCAAAAGCCTAGCCATCCTAAACTACGGCATAGCCGGTCAAAACAGCGTCTTTTGCCGCGATGGCGCCGGTTTCTTGCGGCTCCCGTGCTTGACCTGCACCGCCTTGGCCTGCGCCTTCATGGCCGGCATCTGCCGGAAAGCCGCCATCCGCGCCCGCGCCAATTTGTAGGCCGCCCCGTGGTCCACGATCCGCGGTCCTACCCCCTCGGGCACCCACCGGCGAACGAACTCGCCCTGCGGATCCTGATCGAGGGCCTGCTTATCCGGGCTGTAGATCCGTAGTGTGTTGATGCCAGTGGTGCCGGACTGCATCTGGAACTGGGCATAGTGAATGCCCGGTTCGTAGTCGGTGAACTGCCGGGCGAGAAAGGCCGCCGGCTTCGGCCAGTGAAGCCAGAGATGGTAGCTGGCAAAGGAGACGAGCATGGCCCGCATCCGGAAGTTGATCCAGCCCGTCTCGCGCAGCGCCCGCATGCACGCGTCCACCATCCCGTAGCCGGTGCGCCCCTCGCACCATGCAGCAAAGTACTCTTCGTTCCAATGCGGCTCCCGCATGCCGTCGAAGGCGGTAACAAAGTTGCGGAACTCGATCTGCGGCTCGTCCTCCATCTTCTGCATGAAGTGGCTGCGCCAGTGCAGGCGGGCATCGAAGGAGCGCAGGGACCGCTTCCACTCCGGGGCGGTCTCCATGCGCCGGCGGGTGGCCTGCACCGTCTCCCGGAGGGAGATCGTGCCCCACGCCAGGTGGGCGCTGAGACGGGAGCAGGAGGTGAAGGCGGTCACCGGGCTCGACATCTCGCGGGAGTAGTTCCGTCCGCGCCGGTGCAGGAAACTGTCGAGCGTTTCCCAAGCTGCGGCTTCCCCGCCCTGCTGCAGGCCGGGCGCGGCGGCGGGGATCTCGCCGAGGGCGACCGCGGGAATGGCGGGCAGCCGTTCGACGGCCAGCGCGGGCGCCGCGCCCATGAGAGTCTCCCAGCCGGCGGACCAGCCGTTACGGCTGCGTAGGCGGCGAACGACGCCGGAGCCGGGCATCTCGGTAAACGGGATTGCCATCTCCCGGGCCCATCGGCGCACGGCCCGGTCCCGCTGGTAGGCGATCCAGTTGGTAGTCTCTTCGTGGGCCCAGAGGCCCGCGATGCCGTGGGTACGGCGGATCTCGTCGAGCACCGGCAGCACTTCCCCTACGCGTACGACGACCGGGAGGCGCCGGCGCAAATCCGTCAGGCTCTCGGCGACAAAGCTCCAGTGACGGGGCGCCGCGTCCGGCGCCGACCAGAGAGAGGGTTCGTAGATGTAGAGCGGAAGGACGGGCCCGCGTTGCGCGGCCGCAAACAGCGGAGCGTGGTCCCGGCAGCGCAGATCCCGTTTCAGCCAGACGACTTGGAGCACCTTTCTTATAGATACCGTCGCGGGGCGCGGGGTTGCCAAGAATGCGCAGCGGCCTGTCCCCGTGGCGAATTCGGCACCCGCCGCCGTCACCGCGCCGACCGCCCCCCTCCCACGCGCCGTCGCTCCCGCTGCAGCGAAACACCTGGTGCTCACTCATCGCGCCCTTCCGCCCCGGCAACTCACCCCGGCGATCCGCCGCGCGCACTCCTGTCGCCCACCCGATGGCCGGCGAGAGGAGCGCCGCGGCGCACCCGGCGACCCCTTCCCCCCCCAAGTGACCCGTCGCCGGGCGAGCCGCGCGAAGTTCCGGCCTCGACGCCGCCGTTCCGGCGACCAAGCTACAGGCATAATAAAGGGATGGTGCGGTCCAGCGAATTTGACTATGATTTGGTCGTGATCGGCTCCGGCCCCGGCGGCCAGCGGGCGGCTATCCAGGCGGCGAAACTCGATAAACGCGTTGCGCTGATCGAGAAGAAGGCGGTCGTGGGCGGTACGTGTATCAACACCGGGACGATTCCTTCCAAAACCCTCCGCGAAGCCGTGCTGCACCTGTCGGGGTACCGCGAGAAAGGCTTCTACGGCGCCTCCTACACGGTCAAGCAGCACATCACCATGGAGGACCTGCTCTTCCGCACCACGCACGTCATCGGGCACGAACAGGACATCTCCCGCCACCAACTGCAGCGTAACGGCGTCGACCTGCTGCCTGGTACCGCCCGCTTCACCGGCGCCCACACCCTGCGCGTCCAGAGCGTCGATGGCCACGGCCATCAGGATCTCTCCGCCGAAAAAATCATCATCGCCGTCGGCACCACGGCCACCCGCTGCCCCGGGGTCGACTTCGACGGCCAATCGATCTTTACGAGTGACGAGATTCTCAGCCTCGATCAACTCCCGAAGACGATGGCCATCGTCGGCGCCGGGGTCATCGGCACCGAGTACACGACCATCTTCTCGACGCTCGGCGTCCGGGTGACCCTCATCGACAAGCGCCCTATCCTCCTCGATTTTGTCGATGACGAAATCGCCGATTCGCTCGCCTACCAAATGCGCGAAAACCGCGTCACGCTGCGCCTCGGCGAAGACGTCACCGGCATCGAGCGCGCCGAGGACGAACACGGCAAGCGGGTGAAGATCCAGCTCGCCAGCGGCAAGCAGGTAATCGCCGAAAAGCTGCTCTACAGCGTCGGCCGGACCGGCAACACGGAGCATCTGGGCCTCGAAGCGGCTGGCCTTACGGCCGACGACCGGGGGCGGATCAAGGTGAATCCGCAGTACCAGACGGCCGTGCCGCACATCTACGCCGTTGGCGACGTCATCGGTTTCCCCAGCCTGGCCTCGACCTCGATGGAGCAGGGGCGACTGGCCGCCTGCCACGCTTTCGGCGTTGCGGCGACGAGCGTTCCTTCCTTGTTTCCTTATGGCATCTACACGATCCCCGAGATCTCGATGGTGGGCCGCAGCGAGGAGGAGCTGACCAAGGCCAATATCCCCTACGAGATCGGTAAAGCCCACTACCGCGAGATCGCCCGCGGTCAAATTCTGGGCGATGCCAGCGGCATTCTGAAGCTCATCTTCCACCAGCAGAGCCGCCAACTGCTCGGCGTCCACATTATGGGCGAGGGCGCGAGCGAACTGGTGCACATCGGGCAGGCCGTGTTGAGCTTCGGCGGCACGATCGACTACTTCATCAATACCGTATTCAACTACCCGACGCTCGCCGAATGTTATAAAGTGGCGGCATTCGACGGGATCAACCGGCTGGGTCTCTAACCGGACCGGGGCGATTCCCTTCGTGATATTTTATTCATAGAGGTGCCCGAAATCGGTGATGCGTAGTGTCTTGGTGGTGCTCCTCCCTCTTGCCGCCTGTCTTGGTGCGGAACCCGGTCAGGTCTTCTCGTTCGTCAAGAAAAACTGTGTCGCGTGTCACAACCAGACGCTGGCGAATGGTGATGTGAACCTCGCGGCGCTTGAAACCGTAGCGTCCTTTGATGAGTCCCGCGAAACGTGGGAACGGGTGGTGACCAAGCTGCGGATGGGCGAAATGCCGCCGCCGGGCTTTCCGAAGCCGCCCGCGGCGGATGTGAAGAGCGTGGCGGCGACTCTCGAAAACGAGTTCGCCCGGCAGGACCGGACCGCCAAGCCGGACCCGGGGCGCGTCACCGCCCGGCGCCTGAACAAAACCGAGTACAACAACACGGTCCGCGACCTGTTGGGTGTCGACATCCGTCCGGCCGATGATTTTCCCAATGACGAGGCGGCCTTCGGCTTTGACAACATTGCCGATGCGCTGACCCTGTCGCCGGTGCTGCTTGAGAAGTATTTGTATGCCGCCGAGCGGGCGGTGCGGACCGCGGTCTTCGGCCCCGAAAAGCGCAAGCCGGCTTCGGTGCACTACTCGGCGCCGGTGCGGATTCCGGTGTTACCAAAAGACCTGTTTCACTACGATGAGTCCGGGCTGTCGCTGCACCATGCGTTTCATGTGTTGCACCGGTTCCCGGTGGACGGCGAATACAGCTTCCGGTTGGTGATGAACGGCCACCGGCCGGACCAGACGATGCCGGTGACGCCGGTTTTCTACATCGACAACAAGCTGATCCAGACGTTTGAGTACGACGGAACGGACCTCGAAGGGCAGGTACTCGAGGTGCGGGCGAAGGTGACGGCGGGCGAACACCTGCTGAGCGCGACCTATCTGAAGAACTACCACGGCCTTCCGCCGAAGTACGGCGGGCCGGAGCCGTCGACGCGAACCGACTTTATGAAGTTGTCGTCAGCGCGCGGCCAACTGACCGAGGCCGATAAGGAGCTGCTCCGGAAATACGGGACGAAGATCAAGGTGGACCGCGTCGAGGTCCGCGTGGATAACCGGTACGAGTCAATTGACATCGGCGGGCCGTTCACACAGCCGGAGGGCCCCTCGGCGGCGAGCCGCCAGGCGGTTTTCGTCTGTGGGGCGAAGACCGCGGCGTGCGCGCAGACGATTCTGACGAGTTTTACGCGGAAGGCGTTCCGGCGGCCGGTGACGGCGGCCGAGGTGGCGCCGTTCGTGAAGTTGTACACGCTGGCCCGGCAGCACGGGGACAGCTTTGCGGAGGGTGTGGCGACGGCGCTGCAGGGCGTTTTGGTTTCGCCGCACTTTCTTTTCCGCGTGGAGCGGGACCGGACGGCGGGAGCGCAGCAGGCGTTTGCTCCGGTCGACAACCATGAGTTGGCCTCGCGGCTGTCCTACTTCTTGTGGAGTACGATGCCGGACGCGGAGTTGCGGCGGGTGGCCGATAACGGCACGCTGCGGCAGCCGGCGGTGCTTTCGGCGCAGGTGAAGCGGATGCTGCGCGACCCGAAGGCGGCAGCGCTGGTGGAAAACTTCATGGGGCAGTGGCTGCAGTTCAAGAACGTGGATGTTTTGAAGCCGGACATTGAAAAGTTTCCCGACTTTGACGATAGTTTGCGTTTTTCGATGCGCCGGGAGACGGAGCTGTTTCTCGAAGATCTGATCCGGCAGGATGGCAGTTTGCTCGATATTCTTGACGCCAAACATACGTTTCTGAACGAACGGATGGCACGCTTCTACGGTGTGGCGGGAGTTACCGGACCGGAGTTCCGGCGCGTGGAGATGAGCGGGACCAACCGCGGCGGCGGTATTTTGGCGCATGGGAGCGTGTTGACGGTCTCTTCGTATTCGACGCGGACGTCGCCGGTGCTGCGGGGGAAGTGGATTCTCGAAAACCTTTTGAATGCTCCGCCGCCTCCTCCGCCGCCTGCGGTTCCCTCGCTTGAAGAGAGCACGGCGGGGAAGAATCTGTCGCTGCGGCGTCAGATGGAGGAGCACCGGAAGAACCCGGCTTGCGCGTCGTGTCACTCGCGGATGGACCCGCTGGGGTTTGGCCTGGAGAACTTCAACGCGGTAGGCGCCTGGCGGACGCAGGATGGCGAGTTCCCGATTGATGCGGCAGGCGTGCTGCCGAATGGGAAGTCGTTTCAGGGGCCGGCGGAGTTGAAGGCGCTGTTGCAGGAAGACCGCAGCGCGTTTGTCCGGGGAGTGACGGAGAAGTTGTTGACCTACGGCCTCGGCCGGGGCCTTGAGCGCTACGATAAGCCGGTGGTGGCGTCGATTGCGTCCAAGATGCCGGCGAGTAACTACCGGTTTTCGTCCCTGGTGTTGGGGATTGTGAACAGTTTGCCTTTCCAGATGCGCCGCGCCGCGGCGCCGGCGAAGTCTGCAGTGGGAGCTAAATCCGAATGACGATTCTAACGAAGAAACATGTTTCGCGCCGGGCGCTGTTGCGCGGGGCGGGCGCCGTGATCGGACTGCCGTTGCTCGACGCGATGCGTCCGGCGCTGGCCGCGCCGGGGATGATGAAACAGGCGCGGCGGATTGGCGTGGTTTACGTTCCGAACGGGATCATCATGCGGGATTGGCAGGTGAAGAAGCTTGGTACGGGATTTGATTTCCCGCGCATTCTGAAGCCGCTCGAGCGGTTCCGCGAGGACATTGTCGTGGTTTCCGGTCTGTCGAACCACGCGGCGAACAAGGCCAAGGGCGGCGGACACGCTAAGGCGTCTGGCAGCTTTCTGTCGGGGGCGCTGCCGAAGTATACGGCCGGGGCGGATGTGCACGCGGGCACGACGTTCGACCAGATTGCCGCGCAGAAGTTTGGACCCGAGACGCGGGTGCCGTCGCTGCAGTTGGGGTGCGAGGATTCGCGGATGATCGGCAACTGCGATACGGGGTCGAGTTGCGCGTACACGAACACGATTTCTTGGAAGAATCCGGATACGCCGATGGCGGTGGAGGTGAATCCGCGGTCGGTGTTTGAACGGCTGTTCGGGACGGTGGATCCGAGTTTGGACGCGGCGACGAGGGCGCGGCGGGCGCTTTATAAGAAAAGTATTTTGGATTTAACGCGGGAGAACACGCAGCGGTTGGTTTCCGCGCTGGGGTCGACCGACCGGCGGAAGATGGATGAGTATCTGACAGCGATTCGCGAGGTCGAGGTTCGGATCGCCAAGGCCGAGAACGATCCGGAGATTCCGACGGGGGAGAAGCCGTCAGGGATTCCGTTCTCCTATCGGGAGTATGTGAAGCTGATGTTCGACCTGCAGGCGATTGCGTTTCAATCGGACCTGACGCGGGTTTCGACGATGATGTTAGGCCGGGAGGGGAGTGTGCGCGTCTATCCCGAGATTGGGGTGCCGGACCCGCACCATCCGCTGACGCATCACCGGAACAATGAGGACTTCATTGAGAAGGTGACGAAGATTAACGAGCACCACGTGGAACTGTTCAGCTACTTCGTGGAGCGATTGAAGTCGATTCCGGATGGGGACGGGACGCTGCTGGATCACTCGACAATTCTGTACGGCGGGGCGATCAGCGACGGGAATCAGCACTCGAACCACAACCTGCCGCTGGTGATGGCCGGCCGCGCGGGTGGTTTGCGCGGCGGGCGGCATGTGGAGGCGGAAGCCAAGACGCCCGCGGCCAATCTGTTTGTGGACATCTTGAACCGGTCGGGCGTCGAGGTGGAGAGTTTTGGCGACAGTACGGGACGCCTGGCGATTTAGCGAGGCTCCCGTTCTTTGAGACTTAGGTTGCGGATGCGGCCGGTGTTGGCGTTCACGCGGCAATCGAAGTCGAAGTAGAGGGTCCGGTTGCGCTGGCGGGCGGAGGCTTGGCCGGTGAAGATGTCGACATTGTTGCGGCTGCTGTCGAGGCGGATGTTTTCGACGCGGCCGGTGAGGTTGTAGTCGTCGCGGATACGGTCGCGGACTTCGTCGACGCACGCGCGTTCGTTCTGCCGGTTGCCGCCACCACCGAAGCCGCCGCCGCTGCCGGGATAGTTGGGCTGATCCTCGTAGCGATTGCCGCCGCCGCCACCGCCGAAGCCGGAG
Organism: Bryobacteraceae bacterium CoA2 C42; assembly: GCA_019931245.1. Taxonomy (GTDB): domain Bacteria; phylum Acidobacteriota; class Terriglobia; order Bryobacterales; family Bryobacteraceae. The sequence continues at coordinate 4,573 of JAINDL010000011.1, read as the reverse complement.
CCGGTGCCGTCCCACTCGACATCGAAGGTGTAGCCGTGACGGCCGCCTTTGGGATCTTCGATCTGAATGAGGGCGCGGCCGCGGTTTTGCTGCGGGGTACGGATCAGAGTTTGACGCCCGCGGCCGTCGATGCCGCGGAAGCGGAAGTTGTTCGGGTAGGCGGGCATGCGCTGATTGCAGACGAAGCGGCGCCAGCTAGCGGGCTGGCCTTCGACGGTGCGGAGGAAGGCGTTGTCGCGGTCGATGACGACTTCGGCGACACCGTCCACTTCGACTTCGATGGTGCATTTGCCGCTATTGCCGCCGCCGCCGCGGATATCGGCGCGCATAGAGTCGCCCTGGGCGAAGGATAAGAGAGGGAGCAGAGCGCCCGCGAGAAGGAGTTTGGTTGCAGTGGTCATGGAGATGGTTTAGAGGGCGCCGGAGGGCGCGAGTTGGGCCTTTTTGAGGCGGGCGGCGTCGAGCGCCCAGCGGCGGAGGATCTCGTAGGCGCGGTCTTCGGGGTTGTAGCGGCGACCGCCCTGGTGGCCGTCCTCTTTGCCGGACTGGACGTTGAGGGGTTTGCGAAGGAGTTTGCTCTGGTCGACGTTCGCGTCGCTGACGCGTTCGAGCAGGAGCTTGTAGTTGGCGAAGGTGTTGGCGGCGGAGAGGTAGCCGCGGTTGTCGGCGGGGCGGAGCTCCATGGACGGGACGCGGCCGGCGACGCCGTGGCAGCTGAGGCAGGCGAGTTCGTCGTCGCGATTGGGGCGGAGGAGTTCCGGGGCGAGCCAGTCGCGGAAGTACTCGTAATTTTTGCGCCATTCGGCGCTCATGGTTTTGACTTCAGCGGGATCGTCTTCATAGACGCCGGGCTGCAGGGGTTGGAGTGCAGCTTTGACGGTGGGATGGTTGCGGACGGTGGAGTCGGCGATGGCGAGGGAGAGAGCGGCGGAACGGAGGCGGGGGTCGGCCTGCTGATTCCGGATGGAGTTGGCGACGAGTTCGGCGGCGGCCTGGCGGCGGGGCGCGAGCGGGTCAGCAGCCGGAGGCGGGGCGCTGACGGCGGGGACGGGCGTTTGATAGGTCAGCAGCCACTTGGCGCTATTGACCCAGAGAGCTTCTTCCATCGCGCTGCGGTAGCGGGTGGGCATGCGGGAGAGCAGCGCGGGGGTGTGGAGGTCGGGATTGTTGTGGAGGATCTGGGCGGTGGACCGGGCGAGGAACCAGTCGCGGCTATCCTTTTCCATCTGGGCGGGGGGACGGATGTTTTCTGGGAGCTTGGCTTTGTCTTCGCCGAGGTCGGGGAGGAGGATGCGGAAGAAGGTGTTCTGCTGCTCTTCGGTTTTGGGGAGGTTCCAGCGGGCGCGGGTGAAGAGTTTGAGGATGGGGTTGACGAGTTCGACGCGGCGTTCCGGTTCGTTGGCGCCGCGTTGGATTTGTTCGATGAGGGGTTCGAGGAACTCCTGGGTGCCGTTGAGGGTGATGATGCGGGGATCGGAGAGGGAGGTCGCGGCGAGGGTGCGGTACTCTTCGGGGCCGGCGGTGGAGAAATCGAGGAGCTTCTTTTGGAGGGGGTCGTAGGTGGCATTGGCGGCGGCTTCGAGGGCGAGGCGGGTTTGGGCTTGGCTTAGGGGTGCGTCCCAGAAGGCGTAGACGGCTTTGCCGACCATTTCGGCGCTGCCGGCGGTGACGTAGCCCATTTGCCCGGGGCCGCCGTCGCCGCCGGCCTGATTGTAGTAGGTCCCGGCGATTTCGACGATGCGGCGGGAGAGGAGCGGGTGGCCGAGGCGTTTGGTGATGGCGGAGAAGAGGGACTGGAGTTCGGGATACTGATGCTCTTTACTGCCGTTGCTGCGGTGGCCGTTGACGATGAAGAGGGCCTCGGTCTGGTAGCGTTTGGCGGTTTCGGTGAGCGCGAAGGGTTCGGGGGTTTCAAGAGAGGTAATGAAGGCGGCGTTGAGGGCGTCGCGGACGGGGGGATTCCAGATCCACCAGTTCCAGGCGGCGCGGGAGGCCCAGGCGCGGACGGCGGGATGGGGGTCCTGGTTCATCATCTTCGCGAGGGCGGCGGTGAGGCGGGGGAAGCCGGCGTTGGAACGGGTCATGGTGGCGTCGGCGCGCATGATGAGGGCGCCGGCGAGGGTTTCGCGGCCGAGGTCGTCCATGGAGGGGAGGGCGGCGAAGAGGTGGTCCCAGCCCTTGTCGTCGAGGAGGGTTTGGCGGAGGCCCCAGCGGGCGGCTTCGCGGACCATTTTGATGGGGTCGGAGAGACCGGCGAGTTGGGCGGGGACGCCGCGCTCATCGTGAAGGGCTCCGAGGGCGATGTGGGCCCAGTAGCGGACCTGGGGACTGGCGTGGGCCGCGCCGGGGAGGACGGCGGGGAGGTGGCGGTTATCCTCGGGCGCGAGGCCGAGCTGGGCCATGGCGCGGAAGCGGGCGACGGTATCGGCGAGGGATTCGTGGGGGGCGGGGGCGAAGTTGGGCGCGGGCGGCGGGGTGGCGGGATAGAGGCGGGCGAGGGCGTGGATAGAGTAGGCGGTGGTGACCATGCCGGTGAGGGCGTGTTTGTTCCAGCGGCCGTAGGGGTCCTGGGCGCGGAGGAGGGCGGCGACGCCTTTCTTGACCTGGGGGTCCGAGTCGGTGAAGCCCATGGCGGAGAGGGCGGTGAGGGCGAGGGCGGTGGGGGCGGGGTCGACGTCGGCGTCGTCGGTTTTGAGCTTCCAGGTGAAGCCGTCGGGCGAGGAGCCGGGGTCGAACTGCCAGAGGCCATCGGGGCGCTGGAGCTGGCGGAGGCGGCGGAGATCGGCGAGCGCCTGGGCTTTGAGGCGGGCGGCGAGGTTTTCGTCGCGGGGGATGAAGATATCGGTCGAGAAGAGGATGCGGTTGGCTAAGTCGTCGGCGTAGCGGGGGTTGGTGGCGAGTAACTTTTCGGCCTTCTCTTCGAGGGCGAGGAGGTACTTTTCGTTGCGGGTCTTCTTATAAGCTTCGGCGAGGATTTTGCCGGCGAAGCGGTAGACGACGGCGGGGCCGACGTTGGAGCCGGGGCCGGCGGCGTTGATGCCGCTGGGGTCGGCGGACTGGAGGACGTGGTTGGCCGCGCGGATCTGCTGCATGGCGTGGAGGCGGCGGGGGGCGAGGAAGTCTTCGGCGGTGGAGGCGTTCCAGCCGGCGGCGCGGGTGCCGGCGGGGCCGTCGCCTAAGTCGAGGGGGGCGAGGGAGGTGTTATTCGCGGCTTCGGCGAGGGTGTTGGTGGGGCGGAGAGATTCGTACATCGTATTGACTAAGTGGCGATAGTTGACGATGTTTTCCGGGCGGTAGCCGTGTTGGAAGGCGACGGTGGGACCCCAGACGCCGGACTGGGTGTGGCAGCTCATGCAATGGGTGCCCATGAGGTTGCCGGTGTCGCGGATGCGGCGGTCGACGGCGGCGCCGCGGGGGCGGTTGAGGATCCAGGCGTCGACCTGGCCCATGTGGTCGTAGATGGCTTGTTGGACGGCCTTGCGGGGATCGGAGTGGGGGGCGAGGTCGCGGAGGCGGAGTTCGACTTCGTAGCCGGGGGAGTTCGCTTCGACCTTGAGGAAGTAGACGCCGCCGGGCTGGAAGGTACGGGTGATGGCGGTGCGGTGGGATTCGGTTTGCTGGTGGACGCGTTCGTTGGCGTTGGCGCCGGTGCGGTACTCTTTGCCGTCGGCGGTGTAGACGAGTAACTGGGCGACGACGAGGGGATCGGGGAGGGCTAAGTTGGCGGTGAATAACTTAGGGGTGGCTCCTTTGTATTCGATGCGGAAGTAATCGAGGCCGGAGGCGCCGATGAGGCCGTTGTCGAAGTACTCGGCGTCGTCGGCGCCGCCGGTGATGTGGAGGGTGTCGCGGGCGCCGAAGTCGATGGATTGGGCGGAGGCGATGGCATCGTTGGGTTCAGCTTCGAGGACCATGCCGCGGGTGGAGGCGCCGGGGTTGAGTTTGGCGAGTTTGGTGCGGAGGGCGACTTTGTGGCCGGTGGGCCAGGGGGTGCGTTTGGGGTAGGCGGTGAGTTTCTCGACGGTGCCGGTTTCGCGCCAGCGGGGGCGATTGAAGATAGGCTCTTCGTCTTCTACCTTAGTTAGTTTGAGGGTGTAGGCGGCGGCTTTGGGGGCGCGGTAGACGATGTAGAAGTCGGGGTCGTGGGCGTGGATGACTTTGCGGAATCCGGCCCATTCGACGGCGATGCGGCCGTTGGCGGGGAGTTGGCTGGGTTGGGGGAGGCCGGCATAGACTTCGACGGTTTCGCCGGCGGCGAGGGCGATGGACTGCTGGTGGAATCCGGTAAAGTCAGCGGCGGCGGCAATTACGGGTAGGAAGAAGACCAGGAGGCGCATGGCTATGAGTCAGCGTATCAGATCAGTTTACGGTTCGAAGCCAACGGCGGTGGTTTGGGGGCGGCGGGTAGGCACACTTCGGGTGAACCGGAGTAGGCGGCGGCAAGTCCGGACACACTTCGAGTGAACCGGTTTGGCGAGGCTATTTTTTAAAGATCAGGGGGTTGCAGGCGGCGGGGTGATCCGATGGCGGGGCCGTCAGCAGCGGTCGTTGAACGAGGGGACGGCCGGGGCGG
>JAINDL010000228.1 GCA_019931245.1 Bryobacteraceae bacterium CoA2 C42 | reverse complement strand
TCATCGCGCAGATCGAACACGCCCGCGCCCAAAATCTCCGCGGCGTCGTCATCTGGTTCTACGCCGCCCTCGTCCGCAAAAACGCCCTCGCCCGCCTCAAAGAAACCGTCTTCGCCGAACCCGCCCCCCTCCCCTGGCGCTAACCCCCGTTCCCCCGGGTGATCGCTTGTGGTCCTTGCCACTCTCCCGCCGCCAGTTCACCGCCTCCCTCCTTTCCGCCGCCCTGTCGCTGGCGCCAGACACTGAACGCAGGCCCCAAGACGCTGCTCACCTGGGCCTGGCGAGCAGGAAGCTTGCGGGGCTATATCCAAAGTTCACACAACGCAACGCAGTAGCACTAAGGGCGTGCCTCGGGCCATCCGCGCAATCCTCCAAACGGTACCGTGACTGTCAACCGAAAAGGCTCGGCGGTAAATGCCACCGGCTTTCCCGCAAACTCGAGCGCCAAGCCTGCATCGGGACAACGAGCCGCCGGCGATTCAAGCTGGACGACGACCTCTTCGGTCACGGTGTCCTGTAACCCCAGGACCACCTGCGTAGCCCGCCGGTCTTTGTCGCACCGGATCACCCAGCCCTTCCATTCAGGCAGCAAGGGGGAATCGGCCCCCGCGAGTTTCTCGTAGACGGCCATGCCGTCGGGACCGGCGAGTTGCCGCCGCGTTTTCACCCAACTCCACAACTGCGGCTGGTTGGCCGCCATCTCTTCGTCAGCCTTCCGCTGCGCGGCCTCCGCCGCGGTCTCAATTCGAAAGGCGGCGGGTGGGGCCGCGGCATCCTGTGCCCGCGCCGCGCTGATTCCAATCGCATCCAGGCCGTCATTCCCGCCGTGGTAGGCGCCGTAGACTGCTTCGAGCAGTCCTAACACCTGCCGCCTCGGGGCGGCGGACAAGGCTCCTTCCCCGTCCAGATAAGACGCCCGGGCCAGATGCCAGATGCCCTCGACGACCTTCGATGGCGTTTTGCTCGCGGTCAAGACCGCTCCGTACCAGGCGGAGACCTCCGCATGGCGCGGCACGGCCGTCAGACAGGCGGCCAACTCCGTGGCCGCTTCGCCGGTGTCGCCCTTTTGCCAAGCCAGCCACCCGAGCGTCCGCCGCGCCGCCGCGGTGATTTCGGCCTTCTGGGCCGGCCAGCTGCCCACCCCGTCAAGAAGCGTCCGGGCAGCCTGTCCCGCTTCCCGCAGCGAGGCGGCGCCCCCGGCGGGCGCACCCGGACCCAGGATGGTGATCCAGTAGGCCGCGGCATAATGCCCAGGTTCCTGCGCGACCAACTCCCGCGCCGCGGCCAGAATCCGAGCCCGGTCCCCCAGTTGCTGCGCGGCATCCAGAGCCAGTTCCCGGGCGAGTCGCTGCGCCTGCGACCGGGGATAACGCTGCTTCCATTCATCGAGCAGCACCAAGCGGGCCAGGGGTGAGGACTCCGAACGAACGGTCAGCGCCAGGTCATACTCCGCCCGATCCGCCCAGTCCTGACTCCAGGCCTCGCCACAGCACAGCAGCACCACCAGCAAACACCGTCTCATCGTAGCTCCACCTCCGTGACGGAGTTTCCCTTCACACGAATCCGCCGCTCGCTCACCTTTCTGCCCCCGTCCATGGTTTGTAAGTCATACTCTCCGGCGGGAAGGGACACGGTCGCCGGCAACTGCTTGCTGACCTGCCGCCCCTCCACAACGAGAGCCATCTCGCGGCGGAGCGACTGGATCTTGAGTTCTCCCGACTCTTCGCTGATCAGGTCCCGCCCTGTGATGACGGGCTTGACCACCAGATGGAGGTTGGACAAAACGGTATCGGCCAAGGCCTGCGGAGACTTTTCCTCGCTGAGCACGGCCGCTGGAGCAGGCTTTTGCCACTGCTTTGCCATCGCTGCGTAGTCTACGCCGACCAACTCCTGCCGCGACCAGCGCCGCACGGCCTCCCAGTTCGGAATCCCGAACTGCATGCCTGGAAATAACTCGCCAAGGGGCGGGGCCTGCGCCACACTCTTCCCCAAAACCTCCGCGGCACCCCTTTCGACCCGAGCCAACTCCTCGAGCATTCTGCCCGCACGGGCCACTTGCGCGGACGTGCCCCGCTGCCGGATCCGCCCGAGCGCACCAATGGCGCGCGGCAAGTCTCCGCGGAGCAGCGCGCTATTGGCGATTTCAAAGGCCGCGTCCATGGCGAAGCCGTCCAGGCTGAGCGCGCGCTCGGCCAGATCGATGGCCTGACCGAGATCGCCAGCGGCGAACTTCGCCTCGGCTTCCATCCGGGCCTGAACGTACGGCAGTCGCGCCGTGGCCGCCGCCTCTTCGCTCCCTCCGCTCTTTTCCTTCACAATCCGCTGGTACGTTTCCACCGACTCCGGCCAGTTGCCGTGCTGCTCCTGGCGCCGGGCGTCTTCGAGCCACTTGCTCAGCAGGGTTCCATCGGTTTCTGTCACGCCGTCTTTGGGGGGATAGAAGTAGAACTTCGAGGTGAGGCTGGTAATCGACCACGGCGTCTGCTTCCCTGCGGTTGCCACCTCGACCTGCAGCCGGACGCGGGTAAACACCTCGTCGAGTGAAAGACCCGGCTGCGAGATGGCCTGCGCCAGCGCCTCGGTAAACCAACTGTTTCGGCCGTTCGGGTTGTCCCCAGCTACCATGCCCGGACTCGTCGAGAACGCAAGATAGGTATTCTTGCCCGCGTCGGAGGGATTCGCCAGACCGGCTTTGAGTGCATACGTTTCGGCCACGGGATTGGTCCGGCAGGCGTCAAGGATCACAATCACCCGTTTGGCCCGCGACCGTTTCAATACATCAAACACGGGGGTCAGGGATAGCGACTTGTACTTGGCCTCGATGATTGTCCGCGCACTGGCGAAATCGGATGGGATAAGCACGTTCTCCCCTTCGATCTGCACCGCGTGCCCGGCGTAATAGAGCAGTGCGGTATCCCCGGGGCCGATTTGCGACAGGAACTCACTCATCGACTCCTGCATGGCGGCGACTCCCGCATTTTCCCGCACGAGGACGCGGAAACTAGCCTCCGAGAGGGCCTTTTGCATGACGCGGGCATCGTTGACCGCATTCTGCAGGGGGCGCGTGGGATAGCTATCGTTGCCGATGACGAGCGCAAGGCGCTTGCCTTCTTCGAGGGTCGTCGCCGTCTGGCCGAACAGAGCGCCCGCCAGGAGCTGTCCCCCGATAACTGCCCCGATAACTGGCTTGATCAATCCTTTCATCAGTCCCTTCATCGGCGTCCCCTCTCGGCGGCGAAAAATACCGTCCGCGAACGGTTATCCAATCCACTGTCTTTGTCGCACTCGGCCGAGAGCAGGATTCCCGTATTGCTCCAGTTGTACCTGATTTTGCCGCCGTTGTAGTCTTCGCTTATCAGTTGCTCGCCTTTGTAGTGCAAGGTGCGCTGATGCAGCAACCCGCCCTTTCGCTCGCCGTCCCCGGCGGCGTAGACCCGCACCGCCGTCAGCCGCAGGCCATCCCAGGAAAACTCAGCGACAACCGGCTGGGTGTCGCCGAGTTGCCGCGCACTTTCCAGCCGTCCACTGGCGTCGAATCGAAACTCGAAGTAGTAGGGCCGTTCCCACACAAACGGGTGGAAAAAGCGGTTGCCGGACACTCCCCGCGTGATCAGCTTCCCACCCAGCCGCGCCAGAGCCACCGTATCGACCAATGGGTTTTCCGGCAACACGACCTTGGCTTCGGCGAGCAGTGCATCCGGGTCGGCGGGCACGGTGCGCGGTTTTTCCCCGGCATCGACGGAGAAGGCATGCGGAAGACCTTCGGCGTAGCTGAACACAAACTCCTTTTCCCCTGTCGCTACCTGTCCTTTGTCGAAGACGGGCTTGATGCGCTGGAGCCGGTCTCCATCCCACAAGGTCTGAAGGCCAAACTTGTTTGATCCCTCCACGCGCTCCATCCGGGCGGCGAACATGAGGCTGCTGGGGCAGTACAAGACACCCACCGGTAGCTTTCGCCCTGAAAACCAGTGCGGCCGGCCACCCTCGGCGGCGGTCGCCGCGCCAGGCCACTTCTCGGTCAACCATCGCGACACCCGCTCCCGCTGCACCGGATCAGCATCGAGCGAGTTCGAGACGGCCATGTAGCGGCGAAGATACTGTAAGCCCGCCTCCGTCCGCCGCGTGGCCAGCGCGGATAAGCCGGCGTAGTAAAGGATGGCCGGATCGGCGTCATCGGCAAGGAGCCCCTTGGCCGCGGTGGCCGACGCTTCCTGGTACTTCCCCGCGTTCCACAGCGCGCCCACCCTCTTCCGGACGCTATCGCGCGTATCGTTGAGCTGGAACATCAGTTCGCCCCGCAGCTTGTTGCCGGCCTCCCGCTCGCGGTCCACGGCCACCAGGTCGTAGCCGTCAAGGATCTCGAGCGCCTTGCGGGTCTCGGCCCGCGAGCCGAAGATGGCGGCTTTCGTCAGCAGCACCGGTAACGATTCGGCGTCAATGCGTTCAGCCTCGCCGAGCTTCTCCATGGCTTCGTCCAGCTTATTCTGCTGCCGATACCTCTCGGCGATGGCGCGGGTCTGTTCAATGACGTCCAATTCGCCGAGGCTCAGGTTTTTCCTCTTGCTCTGCCGGTCCACCGCCACCTGGCGCGAATACTGGGCCCAGGCCACGCTCACCTCCTGCCGCAGAAGCGCGTTGGAAGGTTGCCGCTCACTGGCCAAACCCAACTCCCGCCACGCCCGCCGGAATTCCCCACGCTTGCCGCGCTCTTTGCCCGCGCTCCAGTGCTCCTCCAGACTCGACTCAAGCGCCTTACGATACAGCTTGGACATCTCCGGATAGGAGTCCTGGTGCTTTTCAAAATCCCGGTAGGCGAGCACGAAGGCATCCCACATCCCACCGCTGGCGAGCGCCCGCAACACGGCCATCGTTCGGTTGAGGCTGGCGCGACTGTCGGCCAACCGTTTCCGGAGCGCGGCGTGCGCTGCCATACCGCCATAGGCCTTCTCCGATAGCTGCGAGAACAACAGTCCCTCCGTGAGATTCTTCTCGCCTTCGATTCCGGCATCGAACAGGTCCAGGCGCTGCCGCATCATATTCGCTATCCGGCTCTCGACAACTGCCATGGCGGGGTCACTGCCGTAGGCAGCCACGGCGGCCTGGGTGAGGGCGATCCGGGCCGCAAACCCGCCGCCCGCCAGGCGCAGAGCCCGTTCGTCCATGCACAACCCGGCCAAATCCTTCACGCCGCCCGGCAGATAGGCCACGAAGCCAGAGCCAGGGACGCTCGTTTCAGCGTTATCCTTCGGAGACTTCTTGACCTGGAACGTCGCCGCTTTCCACGCCGCATCCGCCGCCGGCGCCCCTTTCCGGGCGATGCCGCCCGGGTAGAGATACTGGGTCTCGCTTCCGTACTGCGCCACCACTCCGGACGCCCCATCCGCGATGAGCGTGTCGCCACCTAACTTCACGTTTCCAAGCTTCGCCGATGCCGCCGCCGGCAGTTCGGGCTTCGCGCCGAGCGCCAAGGCCCGGTCCTTCCCATTCACGGCAATCTCTGCCGCCGGGAGAAACTGGAAGCCGTCCCCGTTTTTTTGAATGACCAGCCCGGCTTGCGCCCATAGGCCATTGGCAGCGCAAATCCATAGCATCGCAGCTCGCATCATTATTTGCTCCTCATCCAAACCACTCCCGGATCTGCATCCTCCCGATCAGTGTTTGCCGGAATCCGCCGCAGGTGGCTCCCCCCGCTGACCCTGGCAGGTCGCAGCGGCCCGCTCTCCCTGCCGGCGGGGTACCGCCGCTCGCTCGGGCCATCGACCACGCCCGTGTGAATAGAGAGCCTGCGGCTCGACGGGACTGCGTCCCCTGAGTAACCTCTACGCTCGACTGCGACCACGTTCCTAGGGTGGCCACCGCGATCCTCGGCGGGGAGGACGACTTCCAGCCTGGCAAAAACACACATCGGGATTGTGTGGCGGAAACAAAGACTGTCGGGCCAACAAGAGGCGCGTGCCCCGTCCCCGGAAGGCTTCCCTTGCCGTGGAACCCATGCGGCGCCGAGGGTGCGCCCCGGCAGACTTCTCTCCCGCCCGCCAAAGTGTCCCGTGACGTCCCAGCTGATCCCGATGGCGGGTTGGCCCATCTCAACAACCGCGGTAGCTCGCGGGCGAGTGTGGCGTTCCCGGATGGGGCACGGTTGAGGCGCAATCGCCAGGACGGCCGGGGGCCTTCCGTGATCGCGGCCGTGCCGCGTGGTTGCCCGATTTTCAACACCGCGCGATTCGGTGGGAACGATCCCGTGGAGGCCGGTCCTGCTGCACGGGTCGCCGCAGCTCAATTCCTCGGCGGCCGCCCGGCGAGAGCGAGCGGCACGCCGCTGCAATTCCGGGATGGGAACCAACGAACTGGCGAAGCGCGGGCCACCGAAGCTGCCACGGCTGGGGTCGATGGCGGTCAGCATCTTCGCCCAGGCTTCCTGCTGCTCTTCGGGTCCGATGGTCGATTTGCCCTGCATTGGCCTCCTTGCCCTGGATTTAGTCGTGAGCGAGCCGGATATCCACCACGACCCGAGCGCCGGCTCCCGGTGCTTTGCTTACGGCATACACCGCTCGGTCCGTCCTGTCCGGACTATTCGCCCCGTCCTCAAGCACCATATCCCGGGAAGCCGAGGTGCGCAACTGCGCTACGACCGGATCGCTCACCTCGCGATTCTGACTCCGCAGCTCAAACACCAGACCATCCAGGTCCTTCTCGGGCGCCCGCGACAGAGCGACGAACAGCTTTTCGACGCCGGGACGCTCATCCAGGCGGAAGCGCGACACGTGGGCCTGACCGGCCCGCAGCCGGTTACTTCCCGCCTTGGCGCCGGGGCCCGGATACAAAGTTCGCCAAGCCCCGCTCGACCCCTGCGTGACCACATACAGGTAAGCCGCCTGATTCGCTTCAAGCACCAGTTGAATCCGATCCCCCGATCGGAACCGCGTGGTGACGGGAACCTCAGTACCTCGGTCACCCTCCATCTTTAGAATCGAGTATCGGAGGCCGATGGGGCGATTTACCGCGGCCATCCGCGGGGGCGGGGCCGCTGCCCCGGCGGTCGATTCGCCTCCGACATCCGGGAGACCGCCGAAATAGAGCTCCCGTGCCCCGGAGGGCAAACCCGTCACCTGTCCAGAACAAAGGAATCCGGCTCCCAGCACAGGGACTAGTACCATTCGTCGCGTCACAGTAGCCTCCAGAGTATATTACGAAAAAGGAAGCCGGAAAATGACACCGGCGCGGACTTTCCTGCTCGCGGACGGAGGCCTGCGGCCCGGAATCGTTCCGCGTCAACCAACTCACGCAGCCAGAAACCAAGCCATTTCCGCCTAAAACATCCCATCAACTTGCCGATCCAGGAGCAGGGATCGCTGATAACATGGCCTTTCCCCCCTCGGAACCCGCCAAGGTCTTCCAACCTCGAACAGGCGACACCATACCAGACCCAAAAGAATCGCACTGGCGTGAATCAGAATCCGCTTCCGGATGTTATCCCGCCCTCGTCCGTTAGGTCCGCCGCCTCAGCCCCTTGCCATGCGCTCCCCGTACCCACCGTCGGTTCCCGTAAACCGCCTTCTGCTCCGCTGCCTTCCCCAGCCAGTTCCGCCGCCACCTCCTCCGAATCCTCTGCGCTCACCCGCTCGCCCTCTTCTCCTAACTCGTCGAATGTTCGGTTTGCGCCGTAAGGCGCATCGACGCTGCTGGAATGGTCCAGCACACCAAGTGCGCCGAGCGCTTCTTGGGCCAAAGTAAGGATTGACGCTAAGGCCCATCGCGCGGGCGCCGCCACCACCCGGTCGTACCCCAACTGATTACTCCAGGCTAAGCGCCGCCACCGGGGCGGGAACGGGATCGCCCTCATTCCCGCCTCGACACACGCTCCGTTAGCTCTCGCCCCTGTCCGCCGTGCGGTCCACCGATTGGCCACTATCGTCCATGACGCAGGAGACGCCATGGGGTCGCCATCCGCCGGAATATCCACTGGGCTTAGCTAAAAGACTTAGCTAACATCGCAGCATGGAAGTTAACATCCACGAAGCCAAGAGCCAGCTCTCCCGTCTCATCGAAAGGGCGGTCGCCGGCGAGGACGTCATTATCGCCAGGGCTGGTCATCCGCTTGTCCGCCTGGTCCGCAGCGATCGCGGCCGCCCCGAACTGGGCTCGGCGCGCGGCACCTTTGCTCTACCCGAAGGATGGGATGCTCCGCTTACCGACTCAGAAATCGAGAGCCTCTTCGGCCAGTGACCCTCCTGTTCGACGCCCACGACTCCTTTGGGGCCATTGGCCAGCCCGAAAATCTGAGCGGCGTTGTCCGTCTTGCCCTCGAGAATCCCGAAAACCAGCCGGTCGTCAGTGTCACCTCCTTGTGGGAGATCGCCCTGAAGGTACAATTCGGAAAACTCGACCTGCCGGTCTCCCCGTCGTTCTACCGAGAGCACCTGCAGCGCTTCCACGCCAGCCTCCTGCCGGTCGAGGCCCGCCACACCTTCGAACTGATGCGGCTCCCGTTGCTCCATCGGGACCCGTTCGACCGCCTGTTGGTCGCCCAGGCACGGACCGATCAGCTAACCCTCCGGACGTGCGGCACCTGATTGCCCGCTATCCGGTTTTGACTCTTTGGTAACTCGCCTGTCGATGCGCCGGTCCCTCTCCGTCAGGAGCCGGCGACGGCCTCCCGTTGCCGGGCTCTCCGGCCACCGCTCGGCAGCCCAGCCGCCGACGCTCCCGCCCGGGCCCGCTCGAGTCCAGACGAGGAGTCGATGCCGGCGTTCCAAACCAAAGGGTCAAAAGCGCACAGGCCGAAGCGAGGCCGTTGTGCGCGTAAAAAAAGCGCACAGGCCGAAGCGAGGCCG
>JAINDL010000026.1 GCA_019931245.1 Bryobacteraceae bacterium CoA2 C42 | reverse complement strand
CTCCCATGCCGCCACGCCCTAACTCGGCGACTAACTCGTATGGACCCAGCCTCGGCATCATCGTAGATTATATCGTCCCGGCCAGGCCGTGCACTGGAACGATGCGTTTTCCGGTGGCATCTTTCGCGGTGGTAGCCGGCTGTGCAGAACGTCCGTTTCGCGTCGAAGAGACGACCATCGCCGAGGTCCAGGCGGTGTTCCGGGCCAAGCGGCTCAGGGCGCTGGACGCCCGCTACGAGCGGTCCGGACCGGTGGGTCCGCTCCACCGTGTACGGCTACTCGGCAAGGACAACAGGGAGACCGGGGAGTTGCCGGCTTCGAACGGCGCGCTGGTGTTCGCGCGCTACCAGGCGGCCCGGGATGCCTTTCCGGTAGCCCGGGCGTGGCAGGCCGGCGCGCTGATTCTCGCAAAGACGTCGATGGCCGAGTGGGTTTTCAGCCCTTACGAGACCGTCAACTCCGTGCTGCCCGGCTATACGAAGAATCCGGACGCGCTGGACCGCGTCACAGCCGGATCAACCGGCGGCACGGGGGCGGGAGCGGCCAATCAGGGACTGGCCGGACAGGGTACGGATAGGGGGAACTCGATCGGCGGGCCGTCGTCGCATCAGGGGCTGGTGGGCATCCGGTCGACGATGGGTCTGACGAGCCGTCCGGGGATGTTCCCGCCGGTGCTGCTGGCCGAAATTGCCGGGCCGACGACGCGGACGGTGGAGGACGGGCCGCGGATTCCGGAGGTGGTGGCGGGCTCCGATCCGGACGACCCGGTGACGGCGGCGGCCGATCAACATCTGCCGCGGGTGAAGTGGAATCCGCGGGCGCTGGGCGGGACGACGATCGGGGTGCTGCAGGAGGCTTATGTGCGGGAGTCGACCGATCCGGAGGTGGTGAGCGTGTTCCCGCGCGCGTTGGCCGAACGGCGCCGCGACCAGCAGGCGTTCCCCTGCATGGGATTTTCCTATGACCTGCCCCGCTTTCTCGCGGCCCGCGCCGGGCGGGTCCCGGTGCGGACGATCGGGGAGAGATTGCGTTCGAACCAGATTCACCCGAACGTGCGGCGGCCGCTGAAGGCGGCCGAACGAGGTCCGGTAGACGACCGCAGGCCGGGCGAAGGAAGCTTATCGCGCCCGGTTTCAGCAGGCGGTTTTGCAGACGACGGAGACCCAGCAACCGGGCGCCTACGGGTATCCCACCGGGGGCGATCCTCCCCGCCGCATCGGCGACCTCAACACGCTTCACGGCGACAACAGCCGGGCGTTTTTGCCGACCACGGGCTTTCCGGCGATCAACCTCCCGATCGGCTACACGCGGGGCAATGCGCTGCCGCCAGGCATGACACTGCTGGGCCGTTCCTGGTCCGAAACGGCCTTGATCAGCCGGGCTTACGGCTACGAACAGGCGATGCGGCACCGGCGGCCGCCGGCTTCGACGCCGCCGCTGGCCAAACGCCGCTAGTGGCTGTGCCGGGGAATCTCCTTGCCGATGTCCTGATACTTGACGGCGAACTCGAGCACGCCGCCGTCGCCGAGCTGGCCGACGTGCTTCTGATACAGCTCCTGCCAGGGGGATTGGGGTACGGCCGGCAGGACGCGCATCGTCTCGCGCCGCGCCGCCAGCTCTTCGTCAGACAACAGGACGTTCACGGTTCGGGTGTTGAGATCAACGCGAACGGAATCACCGGTTTTGAGCAGCGCCAAGCCGCCGCCGACGGCCGCTTCGGGCGAGGCGTTCAGGATCGACGGACTGTCGGAGGTGCCGCTCTGGCGGCCATCGCCGATCGTGGCTAACTGCTTCACGCCGCGTTTGACGAGGGCATCGGGCGGGAGCATGTTGACGACTTCCGCAGCGCCGGGATAGCCGACCGGGCCGGTGCCGCGGATGATCAGAATGGAGTGTTCGTCGATCTGGAGGGAGGGATCGTTGATGCGTTCGTGGTAGTCCTCGGGGCCTTCAAAGACGATGGCGCGGCCGGTGAAGGCGTTTTTGTCGCCTTCGTTTTCAAGGTAGCGGTGGCGGAACTCGTGGCCGATGACGGAGGTCTTGACAAGGGCGTTGTCAAAGAGATTGCCCTTGACGACCAGGAAGCCGGCGTCGGCTTTCAGAGGCCGGTCGATGGGACGGATGACGATGGGATCGGCCGAGACGCATTTGGCATAGGCGACGCCGACGGTTTTGCCGGAAACGGTGAGGGCGCTCTCGCGGATGTGGCCGGCGCGCATGAGTTCGCCAATGATGGCCGGGACGCCGCCGGCGCGATGGTAATCTTCGCCGAGAAAATCGCCGGCCGGCTGGATATTGGCCAGGAGCGGGATGTGGTGGCCCACCGTTTCCCAGTCTTCCACCTTGAGTTCAACGCCGATGTGCCGGGCGATGGCGATGAGGTGGGGCGGGCAGTTCGTGGAGCCGCCGATGGCGGAGTTGACGACGATGGCGTTTTCAAACGCCTCGCGGGTGAGGATTTTCGAGGGGGTGAGGTTCTCGGCGACCATGGCGACGATCCGGCGGCCGGTTTCGTAGGCCATTTGACCGCGTTCGCGGTAGGGGGCCGGGATGGCGGCGCAGCCGGGCAGCGACATGCCGAGGGCTTCGGCCAGGGAGTTCATCGAAAGCGCGGTGCCCATGGTGTTGCAGTGTCCGGCCGAGGGGGCGGAGGCGACGACCATGTCGACGAACTCGCTGTAGTCGATTTCGCCGGCGGCATGCAGGCGGCGCGCCTCCCAGACGGCCATGCCGCTACCGGCGGGTTTCCCCTTAAAGTAACTGTTGAGCATTGGGCCGCCACTGAGAACAATTGACGGGATGTTAACCGTGGCAGCGGCCATGATGCAGGCCGGGGTGGTCTTGTCGCAGCCGGTGGTGAGAACGACGCCATCGAGCGGGTAGCCGTGGAGGATTTCGGTAAGGGTGAGGTAGGAGAGGTTCCGGTCGATGGAGGCGGTGGGGCGGCGGCAGCTTTCCTGGATGGGGTGGGTGGGGAAGACGAGCGGTACGCCGCCGGCGTCGCGGATGCCGTCGCGGAGGCGGCTGGCGAGATCGAGATGGATGCGATTGCAGGGGGAGAGGTCGGAGCCGGTTTGGGCGATACCGATGATCGGCTTGCCGCCCTGTAGTTCGTCGCGGGTGAGACCGTAGTTGGTCATTCGCTCGAGATAGATGGCCATGTTGCCGGGATCGTTCGGATTGTCAAACCACGCCCGGCTGCGTAAGCGTCCTTGAATCTGCTCTTTAGGATCGGTAATCATAGGTTTTGGTTTCCGTTACTCGTTGCTGCTCTGTTCACGCGCCGCGCGGGTTGCCAGTTCGTCGCAGCGGTTATTGTCGGCGTGATTAGCGTGGCCTTTGGTCCAGTGCCAATGGGTGTGGTGGCGGGTCACTTGATGGTCGAGTTCTTCCCAGAGGTCGCGATTGATGACGGGCGACTTGTCGGCTTTCACCCACCCGCGCTTCTTCCAGCCGTGGATCCACTGGGTGATGCCGTTTTTGACGTACTCGGAGTCGGTGGTGACGGTGACTTCGCATTTCTCCTTGAGAATGGCGAGACCTTTGATGGCCGCCGTCAACTCCATGCGGTTGTTGGTGGTGGCTTTCTCGGAACCGTACATTTCTTTGGTGTGCTCGCCGAAGCGGAGCACGCAGGCCCAACCACCCGGGCCGGGGTTGCCGAGGCAGGCGCCGTCGGTAATGAGTTGCACCTTTTTCACGCGGCCACCAGTTCCCCGGCAAAGAAGCGGTCGACGAGGCCGCGGATCTCCTGCGCTGACTTGGCGTGATAAATTTCGACGCGGAGTTTGGCGCCGTTGCGTACGCCGTGGGTGAAGTAGCTGGCGAACTGCTTCATCTTGCCGATGGTGTCGGGGATCTCCTCTTCGTCGAGCATGCGGTAGTAGCGGCTCATGATCTCATAGCGATCCATTTCGCTGGGTTCCCAGTATTCGCCGGTGGCGAGATATTCGCCGATCTGGCGGAAGATCCACGGGTTCGAGGAGGCGGCGCGGCCGATCATGACGGCGTCGCAGTTGGTCTGCCGCTGCATGCGGACGGCGTCTTCGGGCGTAAGGATGTCGCCGTTGCCGATGACGGGAACCTTCACGGCATCCTTGACCTCCGCGATGCGGGTCCAGTCGGCGGAGCCGGAGTAGCCCTGTTCCCGGGTGCGGGGATGCAGCGCCATGGCGGCAACGCCGATGTCTTCGGCCATTTTCGCCATTTTGACGTGTACGAGTTCGCGGTCGTTCCAGCCGGCGCGAAACTTCATCGTCAGAGGGATTTTGATAGCCGCCTTGACGCTTTCAAGGATATTGCGGACGAGGTCGAGATCGCGCAGGCAGCCGGAGCCGCCGTTGCATTTGGTCACTTTCTTGACCGGGCAGCCGAAGTTGATATCGACGGCATCAAAGCCGATGTCTTCGCAAATCCGGGCGGCTTCGGCCATCACCTTGGGGTCGGAACCGAACAGTTGCGAGCTGATCGGGTGCTCTTCGGGCTCAAAGAACAAGTAGTTGAAACTTTTCTTCCGTCTGCCGCCATCTGACCCTACAACGCCGTGTGAACTGGTGAACTCGGTCATGATGAGACCACAGTGGCCCTGATTCCGGATCAGGCGGCGGAAGACAGTATCGGTAATGCCCGCCATGGGCGCCAGGACGGTTGCCGGTTGAATAGAAACCGGACCCATGGCGTACCCGGGCGGAAAGACGATATCCTGCATTTCTCCATTGTACGAACGAACGAGGGTCCGATCATGAAAAAGTACATTCTTGTCTTGAGCTTGGCGGCGGCGGCGGGCGGATTGGCTTCCTGTTCGAAGCAATCGGCTGGCCCGCAGGCCGCGGCGACAGCCGATGCGCCGATTGAAGCCCAGCCCCTGGCCGCCGACCCCGTGCCGAGCGCGCCTGCAGCGCCGCCGCCACGAGTGCGGGAACATGCCTTCAAGCCGGTGAGTAAGCAGCCGGGCGCGGCCCCGGCGGCGGCTCCGGATGCCGCGGTTGCCGCGGCCCCCAAGCCGGTCCCCGTGCCGGTTCCGGTTCTGAATTCTCCTGTCGCCGAGCCGGCTGCGCCGGTGGCCCAAACGCGTCCGGCCGCGCCGCCGCCCCCCCCTCCTCCGCCACCCGAGCCGATGAAGGTGACCCTGAAAGAGGGCTCGGTAATTGCCATCCGTCTGGGCGAGACGCTCGACAGCGAGAAGAACGCGGTGGGCGATTCGTTTACAGCATCTCTCGCCGAGCCGATCGTGATCGACGGGTTTGTGATCGCCGAACGGGGGGCGCGGGTGAGCGGCAAGATCGTAGACCGGGAGCGGGCCGGCCGGGTGAAGGGGGTGGCCGTGCTGCAGTTGGCCTTGACCGAGGTGACCACGGCGGACCATCAGCGGGTGCCGATCGTAACCGATGCTTTTTTGCAGAAGGGACCCGACACGACCAAGGGTGATGTCGCCAAAGTCGGCATCGCCACCGGAATTGGCGCGGCCATCGGGGCGATTGCAGGCAGGGGAAAAGGAGCGGCCATTGGTGCCGGGGCGGGCGGAGCGGCCGGGGCCGGGACCGTACTGGCCTCCCGTGGCAAACCGGCCGTGCTACCCGCCGAGACGCTCCTGCGCTTTAAAGTCACGCAGGCGGTCACGATCACCGAAAAACTCTAAACGCGGCTTACTGCTCGGACTTCTGAAGGATGGTGATCACTTCACTGCCGCCGAAAGCAGTTTTGCCGACGACAACGCCCTGGAAGATGAGGCCCTGATCGCCGGCTTGGCTCAGTTCCTTCTGCATGGTTGAAGTTTTGGAGGTTGCCAACAGCCGGTACTGAACCCGGCGAATTTTGCTGTCGGGGTTCAATTCGAGGATAACGGCCACCTCCCTGCCCCCGAATGTTGAGGCAAACACCGTTTGGCCGCAGTAGCCAAAGCCCTCTTCCCCCGCCTGATTGAGTTCTTTCTCCATGGTGGAGGTTTTTGAGGCAGCGATCAGCTTGTACTTCCGCCCCTTCGTTTCCGCATTGGCATCCTTCTTCATGACGGTGATCACCTCGCTGCCACCGAAAGCAGATTCTCCGCCCATGACCCCGGCGAAAATGAAACCGTCGGCGGCGGCGGCGTTGATCTCCTTCTCCATTGTGGAGGTCTTGTTGGTGGCAAGCACGCGATATTCGAGTTTGGCTTCGGCCGCGGCGAGAAGGCCGGCCGCTAAAATCATAAGGGGCAGGAATCGGGTACGCATTCTTCGCAGTGTACCGTGTCGACCCGTCTACTGAACCTCACCCGGTGCAACGAGATCGTGTCTGTTTGCATCCCGCATTACGGCTTTGCCGCGGGCGAGTCGGAGCTTCCGGCGTCCCGATAAGCGGTCGAAAACGATTGCCCGGGGAGCGGCGAATGCGTTGCAAAGAGTCGCGCCGGACGGTTGCCAGAGTGGCCGTGGTGCGCGCCGGCCCCAGGGCGGGACCGGGGCCGAGAAACAGAAGGCGTAAAGCGGGGCACAAAAAACGAATGCCGCCCAGAGGAACGGGGCGGCATTCAAAATCGCGGCAACTCGCGGCTTCAGCGGAGCTTTTTGCGCGGTCAGACCGCGCCGGCCAGGACCTTTAGCGGGAAGCCTGGAGATTAGCCTCCCGGATTGGCTTCTGGAGGATCGAGATCACTTCCGAGCCGCCCAACGCGGTCCTGCCGATGACCACCCCCTGAAACAGGAAACCCTGGTCGCCGGCCGGGCTTAACTCTTTTTGCATCGTCGAAGTCCTGGCGGTCGCGGCTAACTTGTACTCGATCCGGGTGCCCTTGTTCTCCGGGCTGTACTCAAGGACCAGCGCGACCTCCCGGCCCCCAAAGGTTGTGCTGTAAATCGTTTGGCCACAGTAGGCGAAACCATTCTTACCCGCTTCATTCAACTCTTTTTCGAGGGTTGACGTCTTCACCGTCGCCAGCACCTTGTACTTACGGCCCGTAGCAGGGTTATTGAGATCCTTCTTCATTACCGCAACCATCTGATTGCCGCGGAAGGCCGACCCGCCGCCCATGACCCCGGCGAAGACATAGCCCTCGGCGGCGGCGGCGTTGATTTCGGTTTCCATGGTAGAGGTCTTGTTAGTGGCCAGGACCCGGTAGTCGAACTTTGTATCGGCGGCGGACAGCAGGGCGCCCGCGAGAGTCAGGAGGGAAAGGATTCGAAGAGACATATACCTGTGGTACGCTTCCCGGAATGGTCGCGTTTCTCTTTCGGGAGTACTCAATACGAAAGTTACGGCAGTTACGGGAACGTTTGGACGTTTGCCTGGATCTGCTGACCGAGGAGCAGATCTGGCGCCGGGGCAGTGAGGCGGAGAATGCGGTGGGCAATCTGGTGCTGCATCTTGCCGGCAACGTCCGGCAGTGGGCGCTGTCCGCCGTGGGAGGAGCCGCGGATGTCCGCGATCGGGATGCTGAGTTTGCGGCCCGGGGCGGCTTGAGCAAGGCAGAGTTGCGCCAGCGGCTTGCGGAGACGGTGGAGGCGGCCATCGCGGTCTTCGCCGGCCTGAGCGAGGAGCGGCTGACTGAGCCTTTGCAGGTGCAGGGCTACGACATCCCGGTGCTGGATGCCGTCTATCAGGTGGT